>WFUY01000122.1 GCA_015484715.1 Thermoflexales bacterium
AGCCACTGCACCCAGGGGATCAGGCTCACCCAGGCCGGCCCCTCCCGGCCGCTGAGATGCCACAAGCCTCCCAGCAACAGGCTGCGCAGAAGGGGGATGGGCCAGGTGTGAGACAGATACCACCGGCCGGCACCGGGATGGACGCCGTCACACCTCGGGCAACGGCGTCGCCCATACCGTTGGCCTCCCGGAACCACCACCACTTGGGGCGGGCAGGTGAGCCAGCCCGCCTGGCTCTCGGGCATCTGACCGAGGACGGCCAGGACAAGGATGCTGAGCACCACCAGGGCGTGCAGACGAAGCTGGATCAGTTGAACAACCGGGGGTTTTGTAGTACAATGCATAGGAGCCAACCTCGCGGGGAAAGGGAGTAGGGTACATTGTACCCGATTTCGCGGGTTGGCTCAAATTCATTATGGGCAAGCTCCCCCCCCCTTTTTCGACCATTTTACGAAGCCCAGAGCCCATTTCGGCTACCCGCAGGTCCCCAACTTGATACGCTCGCCTCCAAACAAACTCGGAACAATCCCCCCCCTGGTGATTGCCCGCCAGTGGGCGAGGGAACGGGCTGCGGTAGGCCATCCACGAACTTTCCACGAATGCATGATGGGGCGACTCCTGATCCGTGATTCATGCCCCATCCGCAAAGGGCTAATCTCCCCACCTCCAAGACAGGAGTAATCACCAAACCCAAACGAGGGAAAGCCTTTCTGTTACCTGGCTCCTTGCCTCTTGCGGCAGATTGAAGTACAATCCTGGCAGTAAAATGGTCAGGAGCTGACCCACCGGTTGCATCTCCCACTATTTGTGGTACACTATGGTTGAAATACCCGCGAAAGGAGCGTAAACCACGCTCGCTGCAAGCCGGGAGGGGGATATGGCAGGGAAGAAGGTGGTCTATGTCGAAGACCATGCCGACATGATTGACCTGGTGAAGCTCATTCTGGAACCCCAGGGATTTGAGGTGATCGGGGCCATCGGTGGGCGAGAGGGGCTGGAGACGATCCAGCGCGAGGTCCCCGACCTGGTGTTGCTGGACCTGATGATGCCCGATATGGATGGCTGGGAGGTACACCGCCGGATGAAGGCGGATGAGCGCCTTAGCAAAATCCCTGTTATCGTCGTCACGGCCAAAGATAAGCCCATTGATCAGGTGCTGGGACTGCATGTTGCCAAAGTAGACGCCTACCTGGTCAAGGCCGACTTTGGCCCCAAGGAACTGCTGGAGACCGTCGAGCGTGTCCTGGGGCGGAGGGCCGTCAGCACCCGTTGAGAGAGGAGCAGAACATGGACGCACAAGAAACCAAGAAGACCGTCGTGTGCATTGAAGACGAGCCGGAAATGATTGACCTGGTCCGCCTCATCCTAGGGCGCAAGGGGTTTGAGTTGATCGGCGCGATGGGAGGCCGCGAGGGATTGGAAACGGTCCGCCGCGTCAAGCCGGACCTGGTGCTGCTGGACCTGATGATGCCCGACATTGACGGGTGGGAGGTCTACCAGCAGATGAAGGCCGACCCCACCCTCAAGGACATCCCGGTCATCGTGGTCACCGCCAAGGCCCAGAGCATTGACAAGGTCCTGGGGCTCCACATCGCCAAGGTGGACGATTACGTTACCAAGCCCTTTGGCCCCCAGGAGCTCCTCCAGAGCGTCGAGAAGGTCCTCGGTATGGAGCGAGCCGAGGAAAACCCCAATCGCTGATGAAGTTCCCGGCCCGGAGGTATCATCGAGCGTTTCTTCCCCTGTTCTCTTAATTGGACTTTGGACAAAGTGCGTTTTGCCCCCATATATGGCGGTTGGACAGGCACTCTACCCCCATATCTTGGGTAGATTCACCGGTTTGTCAAAACTCCAATCTTAACAAATCGCCGATTTTCTACAGGTGCCAGGCCTCCGATCAGGGATCGGAGTCCTGAAGGTTCGTCCTTCCGAAAACCGCCTTCCGGTCCTCCCAACGACTGGAAGGCGGTTTTCTCTGTTCCCCCGGCTCCAGGAGGTCGGCCAGGGCACCCAGGTCCGGGAGGACGAGGTCAGGCCGGTGGGGGGTGTGGGGCAGGTCTTCGAGGCGGGCCTCGCCGGTCAGGACCAGGACGGTGAGGATGCCGGCCCGGCTCCCCAGCGCGATGTCGGTGTAGAGCCGGTCGCCCACCATACAGAGGTCGGCCGGCAAGAGCCCCGTCCGCACCAGGACCGCCTCGACCATCTCCGGGTTGGGCTTGCCGATGATCCGGTCCGGCTCCCGCCCCGTGGAGGCCCGGACGAAGGCGATGATGGCCCCGATGTCGGGCATGTACCCCGTCTCCGTGGGGCAGTTGAGGTCCGGGTGGGTGGCGATGTAGGGCAGGCCGGCCCGCACGAAGTCGCACAGCTTCCACAGCTTGGCGTAGGTGAGCGTCGTGTCGAAGCCGACGACGACCAGGTCGGGGTCCTCGTCGGTCAGGGTGAAGCCGTAGGCGGTGAAGATCGCCTCCAACGCCGGCGTCCCCACGACGAAGAGCCGTGCCCCCGGATGATGGCGTCGGAGGTAGAGAGCCGTCGCCTCCCCCGAGGTGAGAATCTGGTCGGGGACGACGGGGAGCCCCAGCCGGGCCAGCTTCTCGGCGTAGGCGGCGCTGTCCTGGGAGGAGTTGTTGGTCAGGATCAGAAAGCTCTTGCCCTGTCGCCGGAGCACCTGGAGGAAGCGCCGGGCTCCCGGCAACAGCCGCCGCCCCAGGTAGAGGGTGCCGTCCATATCCAGCAGGAAGCAGCGCACCCGGGCCAGCCGGGCTTCCACCTCCTCCGATCCCTTGGGCGTCACGTCTCCCATCCTTCCAGCAGTGCGTGCAGGGCCAGGGCCGGCCCGTTCTCCCCCCGGGGGCCGCTGTTCCAGGTGATGATCAGCTCCTTGCGGGCGCGGGTGATCCCCACGTAGAGGAGCCGCAGCCGCTCCGCTGCGTAGTCCAGCCGGGCTTGGCGGGTCGCCTCGCCGGGCCGATAGGGCCGCTCCTCCACCAGCGCTTCGAGCTGGGCCAGCGCCTCCGCCTCCAGGTTCAGCCCCTCCCGCAGGTACCAAGGCTCCCCTCGGTAGCGCTCCCCCGGCCGGCCCGAGGGGAAGTCGTACTCGTTCACCCCCATCAGGTAGACCCGGTCCCACTCCAGTCCCTTGGCCTTGTGCATCGTCGCCACGGTGACCCGTCCGGGGCAGGGGGTGTAGCCCAGGTCCTCAG
>WFUY01000123.1 GCA_015484715.1 Thermoflexales bacterium
GATGGAAGGCTGGAAGGAGCTGGAGATGGCCCCGCCGAAGACCTCCCAGCCGTACTCGAAGCCGGTGTCGCGGGGCAGCGGCTCCACCCGCAGGTGCACCTCGGCGAACTGGCCGGCCCCTCCCGTCTGCTTCTTGTGGCGGTATTGGGCCCGCGCCACCTGGGTGATCGTCTCCCGGTAGGGGACCTTGGGTAGGCGGGTCTCGACGCTGACGCCAAAGCGGTTGGCCATCCGGCGCACCGCAATGTTCACGTGGGCCTCCCCCATCCCGGAGAGGATCGTCTCCCGGGTGCTGGGGTCCTGGTGCCAGCGCAGCGTGGGGTCCTCCTCGCAGATGCGGGTCAACGTGGGCCCCATCTTGGCCTGGTCGCTCTTGGTCTTGGGGTAGACGGCCACGCTGTAGAGGGGGCTGGGGAAGGTGATGCCCGGCAGGATCAGCGGATAACCCCGGTCGCAGAGGGTATCCCCCGTCAGCGTGTGAGCCAGCTTCGCCACGGCTCCGATATCACCGGGATAGAGGCGGGCGACGGGGATCTGCTCCTTCCCGCGCATCACGTAGAGCTGGCCGATCCGCTCCTCCTCCCGGGCCCGGCTGTTGAAGACCCGGGCGTCGGAGACCATCGTCCCGCTATAGACCCGGAAGTAGGTCAGCTTGCCCACGTAGGGGTCAGCGGCCGTCTTGAAGACCAGGGCGGCCAGAGGACCGGCCTCGTCGGGGAGGAGCTCCTCCTCCTCACCGGCCGGCGTCTGGGCGACCACCGGCCCGCGCTCCCGGGGTGAGGGGGCCAGCGCGATCAGCGCATCCATCAGCGGGATGATGCCCAGGTTCTCCGTGGCCGCGCCGCAGAAGACGGGGACCACCTCGCCGGTCAGCATCGCTGCCTTCAGCCCTTGGCGCACCTCTTCCTCGGTCAGCTCCTCCCCCTCCAGGTACTTGGTGATCAGCTCGTCGTCCCCTTCGGCGGCTGTCTCCATCGTACTGATGCGGAGTTCCTCGACCTCGTCGGCCATATCGGCGGGCACCTCCCCGGCCTCGGCCTGGGGTCCCCGCAGGGCCTGACCGTTGATCAGGTCCACCACGCCTTGGAAGTTGGCCTGACTGCCGATGGGGAGCTGGACGGGGACGAAGGTGGCATCAAAAGCCTGCTCCAGGGCTTGGAGCGTGCGGCGGAAGTCGGCGTTATCCCGGTTCATCTTGTTGATAAAGACTGCGCGAGGCAGTCCCACCTCGTCGGCATACTGCCAGACCAGTTCGGTGCCCACCTCCACCCCGGCGACGGCGTCCACCAAAATGAGGGCTAGGTCGGCCACCCGCGTGGCGCTCTTCACCTCCCCCACGAAGTCCATATAGCCCGGTGTGTCTATGATGTTAATCTTGTGTCCCTTCCATTCGCAGGGCAGCAGCGAGAGGCTAAGGGAGATGCGACGTCGGATCTCTTCCTCGTCGTAGTCGGAGACGGTCGTACCGTCTTCCACCCGGCCCATCCGGTTGATGGCCCCGCTGTTGAAGAGCATCGCTTCGCTGAGGGAGGTCTTCCCACTGCTGCCGTGACCCAGCAGCACCACGTTGCGTAGTTGGTCTGTCTTGTACTCCTTCATCCGTCCTCCTGCGCTCCAGAAAGAAGTTGGAATCGAAGGCCGAAAGATCTGTCACCCCGGCCAGGGTGTCAGCTATGGGCGCGTGACCAAAACGGATTGGTAGAGAGGCGACCTACGGCTCACCTCTACATCCCTTCCGGCAGACTTTGGGCACACGCTAACCGTATGCGCGTTCATCGGTGGGCCTTCATTGTAAACGAGATTGGGCGAACTGTCAAAGGGAATTCGCTGGTGATTTCCCTTATCTTGGGGATAGGGAGATTGGCCATCCACGGATGGGCACGGAATACATCAACATCAAAAAGAGGGACACCTCATGTGCGCCTTCGTGGACGGCCTACCGCAGCCCATCCCCCCGCTCACTTATGGGTAATCACCAGAAATTCGCCATCCGATTGCTTTTCCTGGCAAAAGATGATATACTTCACCTGACAGTGGGCCCCAGATCGGATAGGATCGCCTCGCTGTCAGCTACTGCGTCGGCTCGATTGGGTTAAAAACGAGGGCACACGGCTCAAGTCGGGTTCGCGGACTCGCCGACGCTCAAACCCCGCTTCTCGGACTTCAGCCGGGCTCAACTCATATGCGTCTCTGTGGGATGGCGGACCGTTTGCAGCGGTCCGTTACGCCTCTTCCTCGCTGTCCTCTCCGCTCCCTCCGATGCCGAAATCTCCTGAGTGCGATAGACGCTCCGACCGCTGCCGTCGAGAAGGGAAGCCGTCGCGGCCCCATTGATAAGGAGCGATTCCACGATGACGCCCTATCAGGGAAGAACGTTGAAAGAACTGACCGTGATGTACGAGGTCGCCGCCGCTTCAGCAGCGGCCGCTGACCCCGATGAACTGTTGGAGCGGGTTTGTGATGTCATCGCTCGCCATCTCTACCCCGATCACTTTGGCGTGTTGTTGCTGGATGAAAATGCCGGAGTCCTGCGCCCCCATCCCTCCTATCGAGGCCTCGCCCACGACGCCCCTCAGGCGGTCCCTCTGGGGGAGGGCATCGCCAGCCTGGCGTTGAGCACCGGCCAGCCTATCGTGGTGCCCGATGTGCGCCGGGAACCTCGTTACATCGTCGCCACTCCGGGAATGCGCTCCGAGGTCGCCGTACCCCTGCGCACCACCGAGCGGAAGCTGGGGGTGCTGAACGTGGAAAGCCCCCGGCTGAACGCCTTTGGCGACGAGGACGTGCAGCTCTTGCGGGCCTTGGCCGACCAGATCGCCGCTGCCCTCTCCCGAGCCCAACTCCATCGGGATCTCCAGCGGCTCAATACGGCCCTGGAGGCGCGGGTCATCGCCCGCTCTGGGGAACTGCAGGCCCTCTTCGAACTGAGCCACCGCTTCATCCCCGTCATCACCTACGACCAACTCGCCCGCGCCCTGTTGGATGCCCTCAACCAGGCTTTGGGGCCTGACGTGGCTGCCTGTCTGCTCCTCATCGCCGACCGGTACCGCCAACTGATCATCCACAAGCGGTTGCCTCTCTCTCCCGAGGCGGTGGCTGCGGTCGAGACCCGGATGCGGGCTCACTTCGTTGCCCTGGGAGGAGACATTCCGGAGGAGGATGGCCTGTCCCTCGTCCTTGAGGAAGGACGCAACTACGATGCCCAGGCCCGCCCGTTGACCATGGAACCTTCCTCGGAAGAGTACGCGCCCCTCTTCTCGGACAGCGAGATCCTGGGATTGCTAGGGATCTTCGCCACCCGTCCCCGGGCCTTCAGCCCCCAGCAACTGGCTTTCCTCCAGGCCATCGCCCGCGAGGCGATGATCACCCTGGCCCGCATCCGGGAGATCGAAGCCCACACAGCCCAACTGCGGGAGGAGCGAGAGCGCCTGGAGGCGGTGCTCGCCACCGTTCCCGACGGCATCCTGGTGCTGAACCGAGAAGGGGAGATCATCCTGGGCAACCCGGTGGCTCGGCGCTGGCTGGGAGGGCGGCTGAAGGGTGTGGACCCTGCCGCCCTGCAGGGGGCGATCCAGGAGATCGCCCACCGCCGGGAACGGGAGCGGCTGCTAGAGTTCGGGCCGGTCACTTTGCAGGCCCACGCTGCGCCGATGGATGGCGATGTGGTGATCACCTTGCACGACGTGAGCCAGCTGGCCGAGCTGGACCGGCTGAAGAGCCAGTTCGTCTCCCACGTCTCCCACGAGCTGCGCACCCCCATCACCAACATCAAGCTCTACCAGACCCTTCTGCGGAAGGGGAAGCCGGAGAAGCAGGGAGAGTACTGGCGCATCTTGGACCGGGAGACGGCCCGCTTGCAACAGTTGGTAGAAGACCTGCTGGACCTCTCCCGGCTGGACCTCCGAGGGGCCGAGATGATCCACCGGGAGCCTCTGGACCTGGTGGACCTGACTGCCCAGGTGGTGGACCAGTACCGGGGGCTGGCGGAGGACCGGGGGGTCTCCCTGGCCTTCCGGCCCGCGCTGCCTGAGGCCCCGCTGGAGGCCGACGCCAACGCCCTGACCCAGGTGCTGGTCAACCTGATCACCAACGCCATCCACTACACGCCGGCCGGCGGTCGGGTCACCGTCTCGGTGGGCCGGCGAGAGGCCGCCGGGCGGCGGGCGCTGGTCCTCCAGGTGCGCGACACCGGCTACGGCATCCTCCCCGAGGAGCGGGACCAGATCTTCAGCCGCTTCTACCGGGGCTATGCGGCCCGGAAGAGTCGTGCCCCAGGCACCGGCCTGGGGCTTTCCATCGTCCAAGAGATCGTCCGGCTGCACGGAGGGCACCTGGAGGTGAGCAGCCGGGTGGGGGACGGGAGTACTTTCTGCGTCGTCCTCCCCGCCTCCGTCCCTCCGGCCGGCCTGGCGTGACAGATGAGCACTCTCAGAAACGCGAACGGAGAAAGGTTGCGCCTATGCCTCCTGTGACCATCGAAAGCTGGACC
>WFUY01000124.1 GCA_015484715.1 Thermoflexales bacterium
ACGGCGATGGGGCGATCGTACTGGGGCGGGGCCTCTGCAACCGCCTCGGGGGGCGGGATGGGCGCTCGTTGCCGCTCCTTCACGACAATGAGGGTGGTCTCCACGCCGGCTGCCACGGCGTCGAGCACGGGGCCGCTCCAACCGTCGGGCGCGACACGACGGCTGGGTGCCCCCATCACGAGCACGTGATGGCCCCCTGACTCCTCGATGATCGCCTGGGAGACCTCGCCCACGGTGGTCACCGAGCGGGTCAGCCGCTCCAGCCCCCGCAGGGCCGGGGCGAAGGAGGCGAAGATCCGCTCTTCGGCATCGCGGGGTGCCTGGCCGGTCACGTGGAGTAAGGTGATGGTCGCCTCGGTCGCCTCGGCCAGGACGTTGGCGACCCGAAGGGCCAGGCCGGCGTGGGGTCCCCCCCGCACGGCCAGCAGGACACGGTGCACCGTCTGCCAGCCCTCGGGGCCGGTCAGCGCTGCCCCCGGACGCACCACCACCACGTCACAAGGCGGCGCGGCCAGCCGTTCGTTGATCATTGCCTCTACGGCGGTCTCCTGCATCGCCTCGGTACGCCACCCTAGGAGCAGCAGATCCACCTCCTCCTGCTCCACCGTCTCCCAGATCCCCTCCCATACCTCGCGGGCCACGCGCACAGCGGTCCTGATCTGGGCCGTGGTCTGGCTCCGCTCGGCCAGGAAATGCTCCAGCACTTCCCGCGATCGGCTGGCTTCGGCCGCGGCCTCGCTTAGGGAATGACCCTCGGGCACGGCCACGACGTGGAGGATGACCAGCTGTCCCCGTCGTTCGCGGACCAGGGCCTCGGCCAGCGGGAGCAGGACCTCCGCCTCCGACCGTCCGGCGATGGGGAGCAGGACCTTGTAGGGGCGAAGCGTCTCCGCCGGATCGAGACGCCGGTGGTTCCGGTTTCTCATCGGTCATCCCTCCTCTGCTTGGATCAAGGGGATCACCCGCTCGGCCAGGATCGCCTGCCAGGTGAAACGGCGGAGCACCCGGTGGCGCAGGTGGTAGGCCGTGTCCTCGGCCAGATGGGCCAGGATGGCCTGAGCTACGCTCGTCGGGTCTCCGTCGGGGTCGAAGCGGTAGGCCAGCGCCCCGGCGCTCTCCTCCACCGGCGGGATGTCGGCGGCGAAGACGGGCAGGCGGGCCAGGCCCGCCTCCAGCACCGGGATGCCAAACCCCTCCCGTCGGCTAGGGAAGAGCAGCAGGTCCGCCAGGCGGTAGAGGTCGGCCACCATCGCGTCGCTGACGTGCAGGGGCTCGCCCCCCTCACCGTGCTCGTACAGGAAGTGCACCCGCTCCCGCACCCCCAGCCTCTCCCGTAGGGCCTGGAGGGACCGGAGGTAGGCCACGTTGGTGGGGTTGTGGGGGCCGGGCGGTCCGGTGACCACCAGGGTGGTCTGGGGCTTGTGCCGCGTCAGAGCCGCCGTCACCCGCACGGCGAACTCGATGTTCTTGCGCCGGGTGATGCGAGCCGGCAGCAGCATCAGCGGGTCGGCAGTCAGCAGGTCCAGCCGCTCGACCAGGCGCCGGGTGGCCGGCTCCAGCTTCAGGAACTCGGCCACATCCACACCCGGGGTCACGACGGCGATCTCCGCCTCGGCGATGCCCAGCAGGGCGGCCAATTGACCTCGCCGGTGGGCGGAAACGACGACGTAGCGCACGCCTGTCCAGGGGGTGCGCAGCAGGTCCCAGGGATAGCCTGGGTGCAGGTCTGGCGTGTAGAGGGCGTCCCGCCAGGCGAAGTCGTGACACCAGGCGATAAAGCGGGTCACCCCGGCCTCGGACAGCCGGTGCAGGGCAGCGGTGAGGGGGAGGTTTTTGTGCAGGGTGATGGCGTTGTGGACAATGCAGACCTGGACATCCCTCAGGAGAGGGGTCAGCCGCTCGACCAGGCGGTCACGCAGGACGGCGAAGGCCGGCGGCACCTCCCCCTGGGCCAACACCTCTCCTACCGCCATCACCTCGGGATGGCGCGAATCCACCTCCGACACCCGGTAGAAGGCAACCTGAGGATGGAAGGGCTCTCCCCGCCCGGCGATGACCCGGACCCGGTAGCCGGCCTGGGTCAACAGCCGGGCGTGGTGGTAGATGGTGCTCTCGACGCCCCCCACGATAGGCGGGGCTGCGTAGTGAAGGATCGCCAAGTGGTTCATCCCCGTTCACAGGCCCAGACAGTCACGCAGCAAGGCGACCAAGAGGCTTTCCAACGTGCTGTAGGAGTAGTAACGGCGTCCCAGCTCGTAGTTGTGCCGGGTCATCTCAGCAGCCAGGCCGGGATTCTGCAGGATCATACGGACCCGGTGGACCACCTCCTTGCTGATGAAGTCCTCGAAGCCGACGACCTGAAACCCTTTGGGCTGGATGTCGGTCTTGAAGATCTCATAGATGTTCATTACGATGGGACGGCGATAGTAGATCGCTTCCAGGAAGGCGTTGCCGAACCCTTCCACCGTCGAAGGGTAGGTTACCAGATCGGCCTGCTGGTAGGCGTCGGCCAGGGAGAAGAGCTTCTCGCCCTCAGGGGTCTGTCCCCGGTAGTAGCTGATCCGACCGGCAGCGAAGATCACCCGCACCTTCAGGAAACGGGCGTAGTCGCGCAGGTAGGCTTCGTAGGCCGTTCCTTCATCGCCGGAGGCGTGGGAGATCACCAGGACGCATGGCAGGTCCAGCCGTCCGGCCAACTCGATGGCGTGCTCGATCCGCTTGCGGGGAACGATGCGCGTCGGCTGGAGCAGCAAGTACTCGTCCGGCGCGATCTCCAAAGCGGAGCGGAGTTCCCGCGCGTAGGCGTCGGGCTCCAGGGGGGGCGTCTCAAAATCCATCACGTGGGGGATCAGGATCGCGCTGACGCCGGTGCGCAAGGCCAGCTCTCGGGCAGCGAAGGAGTTGATCACCACGTGACGGATGGAGGGGAGGACCGGAGGGAAAGCAGCCCGCAGGTAATCGTGGGCTGCCGACACAGCGTAACGCCGGCGTTCCCAGTAGAAGTCGTGGTGGTGGCCGATGGTAGGGATGGAGGTCTCGGCGATCAACTCCGTCAACGCCAGCCCCAGAGGCACGTTCATCGGCAGGGAGAGGGCGTTCTCCACGATCAGCAGGTCGAGACTGAAGCGACGCCGGAAGCGGTATAGGTGGGCTTTCAGGTGATCCTTGAGCTCCTGAATCCGCCGGCTGGTGTCGGGAGAGCGGACGTAGTCATCGAAGAGGTCCCGGTTCAACCTCTGGATCTCAGGATGTTTGAAGTGCGCCTCCGGCACCAGATAGGTGCGCTCGGCCGGCCACTCCGATTCCCCGGCAAAGTAGAAGCAGTCGTGTCCCAGGGCCGTCAGCACATTGGACCACTTGATCGTCTCTAGGGAGACCCCATCGGTTCCGGCAAACCGGGTGGAGACGAAGCCAATTCGACCCCGTTTTTGGCCCATAGCCCTTTTTCGGTCCTGGCTATCTGACCGTTGTCACCCTCCCGCAGGTCACGCGGTACCCGGCAACAGCGATGGCCTATCGGAACTGCCTATGATGCGCTTCAGGCCATGGGGGGACCTGCGGGAGGGTCCCTGTTCGGTTCAGCAATTGGCGAGGAGATCTCTCAGCTTGGCCTCTAGCACCTCCAGAGAGAAGTGCTCCTGAGCGATCGCGTAGTTCCGCTCGGCCATCGCCCGGACCTGCCCCGGGTCCTTCAGCAGCTCGCGCGTCTTCTCCACAGCGGCGTTGTCCACAAAACCGTCCAATTCGATGAACTCAAAGCCCAGAGGCCGGATGTCGGCATTGTAGACGGGATAGCGGTTGACCACGATGAGCCGCTTGAAGTAGATCGCCTCCAGCAGGGCGTTGCCAAAGCCTTCGTAGACGCTGGGATAGGTGACCAGGTCGGCGTGGGGGTAGGCATCCCAGAGGGAGTAGACCTTGTGGCCGTTCAGCTTTGCCCGCTCCGTCCCGATCAGGTAGTCAATCAACTGCATATCCACGCGCATCGTGCGGGCCTCGTGCTGGAGCCAGTGCCAGTAGTCCAGCCCCTCGTCGTCGGCCCGGTGGGTGATGAAGAGGTGGGACCTGGGCAGTTGCAGACGGTGGACCAACTCGATGGCCATCTCGATCCCCTTTCGCTGGATGACCCGCGTGGGTTGCAGGATGAAGAGATCGCCTTCGGAGAGGCCCAGCGCCTCCCGCAGGTCCTGGTTGTAGCCATCAATCCCCGGCGGCGGTGTGGCGAAGTCGTGGACGTTGGGGATGACGACGGAGTCAATGCCTCGACGGGCTTTCAGCCGCTGTTGGGCGATGGTGTTGATGGTCACGTGCTGGATCGTCGGCAGTTTGGCCGGGAACGACGTATCCAGCAGGTCCAGGATGGCATTGGTCTGGTAGCGTTGGCGTTCCCAGTAGAAATCGTGATGGTGAGCGATGGTGCTGATCCCTAGCTCGGCGATCAAGCCGGTCAGGCAGACGCCCAGGGGCAGGTTCATCGGAATCGTCAGGGCGTTCTGGACGATGATGAGGTCGAGGCGGTTGGACCGGATGAAGTGGCGCAGGGGAGCCCGCAGTTCGTCCGCCATCGCGTAGATCTCGTCGCAGAGCTTCTCGCCGTCCGGCTCGGCATTGGCACCGAAGGCCCGCTGGCTCAGCGCGATGATGGACTGGTGCTTGAAGTGCAGTTGGGGGATCAGCATCCCGCCGCGGGCATAGCCCCCCAGCTCTCCGGCACAGAAAAAGAGCTCGTGTCCCATCCGGCGTAGCACGCGAGCCCATTTCTCCACCTCCAACGAGACCCCGTCGGTGCCGTTCAACCGCGTTGAGATGAAGCCGATGCGCATCCTTGAGACCCTCCTTGTCGGCGATGGGGTGGGAAGAAAGGCACAGTTGTGGCTTTGCTATCGTAGCAAGAATTCGTTAGGAGGGTGTAGAAGAAGCATAAGAGAGTTGTTTGAAAAGGCTGTCGTACACGCGCAAATTGCAGATTGCAAATTGCGAATTGCAGGTGGGCACCCTTGTCTGCCCCCTCCCTTTGGTGTACAATATTGGTATCGTTGAAAGGAGGACGAGATGTCTACCAAAGCAGTCAAGCGGATCAACGTCACCTTTCCCGTCTCGCTGCTGGAGGAACTGCGTCGTTACGTCCCCCGCCGAGAGCGGAGTCGGTTCATCGTCCAGGCAACGGAGAAGGAGCTCAAACGGGTCAAACTGCGCAAGGTCCTGGAAGACTTGCGCCGTGAGCCCGCGTGGTCCGATGAAGACCATCCAGACCTGATGACCATCGAGGACGTAAACCGCTATGTCCGCCGGCTTCGGGAGACCTGGATGCCCCGCTCCTGGGACGAAATCGCCGGGGAGGCGGAGCAAAATGGCTGACTACTTGCTGGACACCAACATCCTTGTTCTCGCTCTTCGAAGCGTACCCAAAGCCCTGGACTTCCTGGATGCCCTGGAGCGTCATCAGGAGTTTGCGAGCATCTCCGTCGTCACCCGGACCGAGATCCTGGCAGGGATGCGCCCCCACGAGGAGGAGCGCACGATGGCTCTGTTGGACTCCCTGATCAACCTCCACGTGGATGAGGCCATCGCTGACCAGGCTGGACAGCTCATCTATCAGTACGCCCGTCGGGGCATCCAACTTTCCTTCCCCGACGCCCTCATCGCGGCCACCGCCCTCCGGCACGACCTGACTTTGGTCACCACCAACGTCAAGCACTTCCCGATGCCTGATCTGCGCCTCCGCGCCTTCGAGGGATGAGAGGTCATCTTTATGGCCGCCCGCCGGGCGCTGAACCGCCCGGCTGAGAGGGGAAAGCCCCCCTGCAGGGGCTGTCGGTCGGCGGTCGCCTCCTTCCCCGATGGTGCTTCTCCCTTCCTTCCTCGGTACCTCGTTCCTCAGCGCCTCTTCCCCTACCCTCTCACCGCCCGCACCAACGCCGGCCACCGTCGGGCGAAGGCGAAGTAGGCCGGCGCCAACCGCCGAGCCCGCTCCACCGCCCGGCTCACGATCTCCCCGGGCGTCCCCCAGCAGGCCACCGCCTCCGGCGTTGCCATCGCCGCCAGGGCCGCCAGCGCTTGCTCCTCCAGGTCCTCTTGTAAAAAGCGCCCCGGATAGGGCATCAACGCCTCCAGCGTTGGAGGGTCCATCCCCTCCTCCCGCGCCCGACACAGCTTCTCCCGCTGGTAGAGGAAGCGCCGCACATCCTCGGCCAGCTTCGCGTAGGGGGAGACGTTGTACCGATGAGGTGGCCGATGAGTGATGCGCAGCCGCTTGTCCAGCCAGAAGGGCACCCCGGCCAGGTGGGCGTTGAGCACGTAGTCCAGGTCCTCCCCCCGGGTGATCCCCGGGTCGAAGCCCACCTGGGTGAAGAGGTCCCTCCAGAACACCATATTCCCCCCGAAAGCGATAAAAGTAGGCACCCACCGGCCCGGTTGGTCCAGCAACCGTCGGGTTGCCTCGTTCATCAAGATCGGCTTGTCCTGGAAGATGTTGCCGCTGGGGGACGGTTCCGGCAGAAAGACGCTCCCCCGGTCATCCTCGTAGAAACCGGCAACGCCTCGGATCTCCTCCCGTTCCAGGCTCTCCGCTGCGACGCCCAGGTAGTCCGGTGGCACCACCTCGTCATCGTCCAGGGCGACGATGGCCGGGCTGTCCAGGGCATGGGCAGCCAGCAGTTGCAGGTTGCGCACGCCGGCGTAGGTATGCAGGTTGATCACCTCGGCCTCCAGCCCGACCTGTTCCGCCGCCCGGCGGAAGCGGGGCAGGTCCGAGGGGCCGACCTGCTCCACCGGGAAGGTCTCGGCGAAGGGAGCCACCAGTTGGCGGGTCTGCTCCTCGGCCGCCGGGGCCAACTCCGGCGCGACAGGGGCGACCAGCACCAGCAGGCGGAAGGGAGGCCCCCCTTCCAGCCGGGTCAGGCTCTCCAGCAGGAGCGGCAGGGTGCTCTCGCCATCCAGGGGCGTCGGGTGATCGAAGATGGCGTCGCCGGGCCTGGGAGCGTGACCCTGAGGGCGTCCCCAGTAGACGGGCACGACGATGGTCAGCATCAGCCCTTCACCGCGCCGGCCGTCAGCCCCCGGACCAGGAAGCGCTCGAAGAAGAAGAAGATGACGATGATGGGCACGGTGATGATGACCGAACCGGCCATCAGGAAGGTCCGGGGCACCTCCTGGCTGTCCAACTGCTGGAGGCCCAACGGCAGCGTCCAACTGGGCTGGGTCTCCACCAGGAAGAGGAGGGCATAGAGGAACTCGTTCCAGGCGATCATAAAGGTGTAGAGGGCCACCGAGGCGATGGCCGGGATCGCCAGCGGGATGGTCACCCGCCAGATCACCTCCAGGCGGGTACAGCCGTCAATAAGCGCCGCCTCCTCCAGGTCCCGGGGGATGGTGGGGAAGTAGCTGCGCAGCATATAGAGGGCCACCGGGAGGGTGCTGGCCAGGTAGATGATGGTCACCCCGTAGAGGTTCCCCCGCAATCGGATGCCCATCGCCTGCTGGATGCGGACGAAGAAGACGAAGAGGGGGATACCCAGCACGATGGCCGGGAACATATAGATGAGCAGGATGCCCCAGCTCATCGCGTCCCGCCCCCGAAACTCCAGCCGGGTGACGGCGTAGGCGGCTGGGATCGCCAGGAGCAGCGTGAGCGCCACCGTGAGCAGAGAGATGATGACGCTATTGCGGATGTAGGTCAGGAAGCCGAAGTTCACCAGGACCGCTGCGTAGCTGCTGTTGCGGATGGCCGTCTGGCAGGCCTCGCTCTGGGAGCCCCCCAGGCAGGTCAGGGGGGCGAAGACGGCGCTCAGGTCCTGCAAGCGGGGCACCATCCGCAGAGGGTTGACCAGGACATCGCCGAAGGGGCGGAAGGAGAGATTGAACATCCAATAGAAGGGAAAGGCAGTGATGACGAAGAAGAAGAGAATGCTGAGCACTTTGAAGATCGTGCCGAGCCTCCGTTCGATGATCTCCCGGGACCAGGTCGTGGGACCAGACGTAGTCCGCATCGCTAATCCTCCTCCACCACGAACCAGCGCAGGTAGATGAAGACCAACACACCCAGGATCAGGGCCATAATGACGGCCACGGCCGACGAGACGCCGACGTTGCGCCGGGCGAAGAGCCAGTTGTAGATCTGGATGGGGATCACCTCGGTGCCGGCAGCGCCCCCGTTGAGCAGGAAGATGTCGTCAAACTTGTTGAAGGTCCAGATGAACCGCAGCAGGAAGAGGGTGCCGGCCACCGCCCGCAGTTGGGGCAGCGTGATGTACCACAGCCGCTGGCTGGGCGTCGCGCCGTCCACCGCCGCCGCCTCGTACAGGTCTTCGGGAACTGCCTGGAGCCGGGCCAGGAAGAAGAGGAAGGCGAAAGGAAAGTAACGCCATCCCTCGAAAAGGATCACCGTGATGAGGGCCAGCGGCAGACCGATCTCCAGACCGAAGAGGCGGACGGGCAAGGTCCGAGTGGTCAGGTAGCTGGTGGGGGGAAGTCCCACCCGCGCCCCTAACAGCGTGACAATGCCGATGTTCTTGTCCAGCATCAGCTTCCAGATGAAGGCCACAGAGACCACCGGTGCGATGTAGGGGAAGAGCAAAAAGCCCCGGAAGATGTTGCGACCGGGGAAAGCTTCACGCACGAGGAGCGCCGCCCAGAGCCCCATCAGGAGGGCCAGAATCGTGCTGCCGATGGTGTAGACGAAGGTGACACGCAGCACGTCCCAGAAGCGCCCACCCCGGGCGGTGATCGCCCGAGTGTAGTTGTTGAACGAGAGATCGCTGAAGTCCAACAGGTTGATGGTAGGTAGGTTCTCCAGACGGATCGGCTGGAGGCTGAGGACGACGTTCCAGATCATTGGGAAGACGACGATGAGGAGGACGATGATGAGCGTCGGCGTGACCAGCGTGTAAGCCAGCCGGGCTTCCCGCGCCTTCAAACTAGGAGCTCGACGCCGGATTGCTCCCGGTTGTGCGGCCATCGGCGAACCTCCTTGCTGAAATAGGGTGATGAGGTAGGGGCGACCGGTTGCTGGTCGCCCCTACCCGCTGAGCTCATTGAGGGTGACCAAAACCCGTTGGGGGCGCAGGACGATCAACCGATCGCCTCCACGCCGACCCATGTTGGTCACGCGAGATCTCATCCCTCGACCAGGGCCACCTCCTACTCCTCGGCCAAGGCGGCCTGGATCTCTTCGACGGTGGCCTGGAGCTCGGCCGCTGCCTCCTCCGGCGTCATTACCCCTTCGATGATGTCAGCGATGGCCTGAGGGATAGGCAGCTCGGAGTAGATGGCGCCGACCAGCTCACCCTGCCCCTGGGCGAAGCCCCAGCGGTCGAAGTTGTTGGCCCCCTCGACGATGGTGGCCAAAACCTCGGCGCTGTAGAAGTCGCTCAACGGGGCCTTGCGGTCCACGCCCACCTTCAAGTTGCCCCAGCCCTCCAGGAACTTGTTGGGCTCATCCGGCGTGCCGCGCCGCATGGGGAACTTGCCCTCGGCCGCGACGCCCAGCCAGTCCAGGTAGCCGTCGTTGAGCCAGAACTCAACGAACTGCTTGGCCGCCTCGGTGTTGGCGTTGGTGGTGATGCCCATGTAGCTGACCTGGCCGTACTGAGCGGGGCTGCCGCTGGGGCCGGCGAAGGCGGGAACGACGCCGCTGTTCTTGGCCAGATAGGCGGGATCATCGGCACACTCGGGGCAGTTGGGCAGCACCGAGTCGCGCAGGCCGGCCATCTCGTCTAGGATGAAGGGGGACCAGACGACCATACCGGCCTCGCCGGCGAAGTAGCTGGCCCGAGCCTGGAGCCAGTAGGTGGCCGTGTCGCCGGGGCCGTAGTCCCGCATCAGGTCGGTGTAGAACTTCAGCGCTTCCACCATCTGCGGCGTGTTCAGGGTCACGTTCCCCTCAGCGTCGGTGAGCTGCACACCGTTGGCCAGGGCGAAGTGCTCGAAGCACTGCTGGGTGAAGACCTGGCCGGGGTCGGTGCCTGCCATAATGCCGGTGACGCCCTTCTTCTCCTGGATGGTCTTGGCCGCTTCCATGATCTTGTCGAAGTCCGTGGGCGGCTCCAGGCCCAGCTCATCGAACCAGTCCTTGCGGTAGATGAGCAACTGGCCCCAGCCGTCCGACGGCACCGCCATGTACTTGCCGTCATCGGTCGTGACCATTGTCAGCGCGCCCTCGGAGAAGGTGGCCGGGTCCAGGTCCTGGACGACGGCGGTGGCCGCATCGGCATCCAGGACGCCCTGGGCGTACCAGGTGGCGGCGAAGTCCAACGGGAAGAAGACCACATCGGGCATGGTGCCGGCGGCCTGGTTGGCAGCCATCAAGCTGTCAATGGCGTTCTCGTCCACCAGCACCAACTCGACGCCGATGCCCGTCTGCTCGGTGAAGCGATTGATGATCTGCTGGGTGCGCTCGGCGCGGGCGGGCTGGTTCTCGGTGCTCCAGAAGACGATGGTTTCGCCCGGCTTGACCACCTCGACCTGCTTCTCGACCTCGACCGTCTTCTCAACGATCTTGGTCTCAACGACCTTCTCACCGGGCTTCTCGACGACTTTGGTGACAACGACGGTCTTCTCGACGATCTCCTTCTCCGGGGTTGGCTGGGCGCAGGCCCCCAACACCAGGCTCAGGATGATCAGCGAGGCCAACAGCAAGGCGAGTCTTTTCTCCATGGGAAACCTCCTTTACCCAAGATTGCGAGTCGTGGGGTGTCCCCAGTCGGCGGTGAACTCGAACAAGCACTGCAAGTTCACCGACAGATCGGGGTGTGAGGCACTTCAGCAGCAGGAGACGAGGGCACCACCTCCTTTCCCTAGTTCTTCACGCTTCGGGGACCGTGGACTGCCGGATGACCAGTTCCGGTTGCAGGAGCACGTGGGGGTGCTCCAAAGTCTCACCGCGCAGGAGGGCGATGAGCATACGACAGAGCCGTCGCCCGATCTCGTAGATGGGCTGACGCAGAGTGGTCAGGGGCGGCGTGGTGTGCTCGGCCATCGGGATGTCGTCAAAGCCGGCGATGGCGATCTCTCGTCCCACCGTCAGGCCGTGCTCTCGGGCGGCCCGGATCGCCCCGATGGCCATCACGTCGTTGCCGGCGATGATCGCCGTGGGCGCGGGATGCTGGTCCAGTAGGCGACGGGCGGCCTGGTATCCTCCCTGCTCCGTCAGGTCCCCCCAGGTTACCCAAGCCTCTTGGACGGGCAACTCGCTCTCGGCCATAGCCCGGCGGAAGCCGGCCTCCCGAAAACGGGAGAACATCAGATCGGCCGGAGGCAAGATGATGGCGATGCGCCGATGGCCTTGCTGGATGAGGTGACGGGTCACCTGCACCAGTCCAGCCTCCCCATCCACGTCCACCCAAGGGAAGTCGCCTTCGACCTCGCTACGGCCGAAGGTGGCAAAAGGGACCTTCTGCTCCAGCAGGTAGGCGATCCGTTCATCGTGGACCCGGGTTCGGGTGATGATGAGGCCATCTACCCGGCGTCCCCGTACCAGCCGTCGGTAAGCGTGCAGTTCGTTGGCCGAGCGAGGCGGATGGGTGGCGACCAGCAGGTCGAATTCGTGACGGGCCGCCTCGTTGCCGATGCCGGCCAGCAACTCACTAAGGAAAGGGTCAGAAAAGCGTGGCCCGAAGGTGGCGATGACGAACCCGAGGGTGTCGGTCCGTCGGCGCTGGAGCTGCCGAGCCGGGATGTTGGGATGGTACCCCATCTCCTGGGCCGTCTGCAGGATGAGCCGGCGCGTTTCTTCGGCCACGTCGTCGTAGCCGGCCAGGGCCCGGGAGACCGTCGTGATGGAATAACCGACCTTTTCGGCAATGTCGCGGAGGGTAACGGGCATAAAGCGTCACAAATGATGACGGGCGCCCGTAGACGGCACGGCCCACAACCCTCAGGATGGTCCTTGAGGCGCTCTCCGTCTACCGAGCTCACCACGTTTCGGGGGCAGCCTTTTTACATCTACGGCGCTCCGGGGACTTCAGGGGAAGGGAAGCCGCCCAACCGAAACGTTTTGGAAGTGACTCTATTATATTCCAAAACGTTTTGGATGTCAAGGGGCAAGGGAAGAAATCTTCTTTGAAAAGCTCTGAGGGGATTTTAGCCCTGAGTCCAGGCCTGTGTGCGGCGCTCGACCCCTCGGGTCAGCAGATAGAAGAACCCTCGGGCTGCCAGCCCCGTCACCAGGATCAGCAGGGACATCGCCATCGCCTGGGCACTCTCCCCCGCATCATCCAGCAGCATCACCGCCAGCGAGGCCAGCTCCCTGCCGGGGACGAAGAGGAAGACGATGGCCGAGAGGGTGACCATCGCGTTGAGGAAGAAGTACATCGCGATGGAGATGATGGCCGGCAGCGTCATCGGCACCGTGACCCGCCAGAAGGTGCGGTAGAAGGGCACGTTCAGCGACTCCCCGATGGCCTCGAACTCGGGATCCAACTGCTTCAAGGCCGTCGTCGCCGTGAGGAAGGGGACGGTGTAGTAATGGAAGATGGTGGAGATGACCAAGATGGCCATCGTCCCATACAGCCTGTTGAGCGGGCTGGAGGGATCGTTGAAGGTGAAGACGTAGGCCAGGCCCAGCACCATCCCCGGAATGGAGAGAGGCATAATGGAAAGCAGGTAGAGGACGGAACGGACCCATCGCAGCCTCCGGCCCTTCTCGATCAGGTAGGCGCTGATGAAGACGATCGCGGTCCCGAAGATGGCCGTGCCCGTCGCCATCTGGATGCTGTTCCACAGGACGTGGAGGGCACCGCTCTTGTGTTGAGCGCCGGCCACGTAGAAGGTCTTGAAGTTCTTCAGCGTCAGGGAGAGGTCGTAGGGCCAATACTTGGTGAAGGCTCCCACGATCACGATCCCGTAGATGCTGAGGATGAAGATGACGATCAGGATACAGAAAGTGAGGACCGCTCCTTGGACCAGGGGGTGGTACTTCTTGGGAGCGAGGGGCTTGACCTCGGCTGTGATCTGGGCCACCTGCCGTCGCTGGACCAGCCGGTCCAGGATGAAAGCGATCATCGCCGGGATCAGAAGCAGCGTGCTGATGGTGGCCCCCATCTCGAAGTTTTGCTGTCCGATCACCTTGTTGTAGATGTCCGTGGCCAGCACGTCGTAGTTGCCCCCCACCACCTTGGGAGCACCGAAGTCGGTGATGGCCAGTGTGAAGACAACAAAGGCAGCGCTCATCAGGCCGTACTTGATGGCCGGCAGGGTGACGGTAAAGAAGATGCGCAGGCCCGAGGCTCCCAGCGACTCCGCCGCTTCATAAAGGCGGGCATCGGCCAGGGCCAGGGCCGTCATCAGGATGATCAAGGCGTGGGGGAAGGCGTAAAAGACCTCCGACATCACGATGCCCACCGGACCGTACAACCCGATGTTCAGGCCAAAGATGCGGGTGAAGAGGCCGTTGTTGCCAAACATATAGATGAAGGCCAGGGCTTGGACCAGCGAGGGGACGAAGATGGGGAGCATCGCCACGATGCGGAAAAACCGCTTCGCCGGCAACGTCATCCGGGTCAAGCCGTAGGCGTACAGGAAGGCCAGCGAGACCGTGATCACCATACTGAGGATGGAAATGTTGAGGCTGTGGCGAAGGGAGGCCGAGGTGGTCGCCGAGGAGAAGTAGGCCGCGTAGTTGGCCAGGCCGACGAAGGCTCCCTCCTTGTTCTGCAGGCTGCGGATCAGCAGCCGGAACAGGGGGTAGATCAAGAAGAGGTAGAGCCACACTCCCATCAGGACGAAAAGGGCACGGCGCAGGATCTCGTCCCTGCCCAATCGCTGGCGGACCCGCTGCCGACGGATGCGCCGGTCCACGACCGGCCTGGGGATAGTAGGGCTGATGGCTGGAGTCGTCATAGGATCGACCTTCCTTCCCGCCGCCGGCCAGCGCCCTAGGACACCGCCCAGGCGACGGGGGATAGGGCTTCACCCGATCTCCAAGACCTCACGCTCCGGCCTCTATCCCGCTCATCTCAGCGGGATAGACGTGGAGCAGTGAGGGCGGCAGGTGAATCGAGAGGGTGCTCTTATATTCGATCTTCAGGTCTCGCATCCGGTTACTGGAGACCTCGGCCACCAGGCGGGTTGTGTCACCCAGAGCCTCCAGCCGGAGCATCAGGCGGTAGAAGGAGCCCAAGAACTCGATCTCTTCGACTCGGGTGGTGGTGGTGTTGGGGGCAGAGAGGTCATCAACGCCCAGCCGGATGTCCTCGGGCCGGATGGTTAGCACCACCGGCGTGTCCGGAGCCAGGTCGTGGGGGTTGGCACACTGGAACTCCAGGGAGCCACACCGCACCCGATTGGGCGTCGGCCCGGCGTATCCGGGCAGGAAGTTCATCACGCCGACGAAGTCGGCCACGAAGGGGGTGGCCGGATGGCGGTAGATCTCCTCCGGCGTGCCTACCTGCTCAATCCGACCGGCCCGCATCACCACGATGCGGTCGGCCATCACCAGGGCCTCTTCCTGGTCGTGGGTGACGAAGATGGTGGTCACCCCTACCCGGCGCTGCAACCGCTTGATCTCCAGACGGAGGGAGACCCGCACGCGGGCGTCCAAGGCCGACAGCGGCTCATCCAGCAGCAACAGGCCCGGTGAAGTGGCCAAGGCGCGGGCCAGGGCGATCCGTTGCTGCTGCCCGCCCGAGAGCTGGGAAGGGTACTTGTGCCCCACGTCGGGCAGGCCCACCATCTCCAGCAACTCCGCCACCCGCTTGGC
Source organism: Thermoflexales bacterium (assembly GCA_015484715.1). Lineage (GTDB taxonomy): Bacteria > Chloroflexota > Anaerolineae > S140-20 > S140-20 > S140-20. The sequence goes on from WFUY01000124.1 coordinate 14,696, forward strand.
GATCTGCTCCTTGGGAAGCTTGCGGCTCTGCAACCCGTAGGCGATATTCTGGGCAGCCGTCAGGTTGGGGAAGAGGGCGTAGGACTGAAAGACGATGCCGAAGTCCCGTTCCCGAGGGGGAAGGTGGGTGATTTCCCGACCGGCCTGGTAGATTTTCCCGGTGTTGGGCTCCTCCAGCCCGGCGATGATCCGCAGCAGCGTCGTCTTCCCGCACCCGCTGGGACCTAGGAGGCAGATGAACTCCCCCTCCATCACGTCCAGCGAGAAATCGTCCACAGCCACCAGGTTGCCGAAGGTCTTGGTCACACCGATGATACGGAGATAGGGTTCGGAAGAGGTTCCTTTGGAGCGTTCCATCTTGGATTTCCTGCTAGGGGGCCGGCCTCCTGGCACCCGACCATCCCGGCCAAGGGGCTCTGAGAGACCGGCCCCGGCGGGAGGGGGGATGGGCCTTCGGGGCAGGCCCTCCACCCTCCTTGGGATGATCCACGCAAGGGTTAGTCTTTCTCGGTCTTGGCAGCGAACCGCTCGGTCCACTGCTTCAGGATCGCCTCCCGGTTGTCGGACGACCACTTGAAGTCCATCGGGAAGAGCCGATCAGGGGTGTCCGGCGGCATACCTTCCGGCACGGGGAAGCCGGGCTTGGCGACGACGGCGAAGTACTTGGCGTACAGGGCCATCGCCTCGTCACTGATGGCCCAGTCCAGGAAGCGCTTGGCCGCCTCAGGAACATCGGTGCCCTTGACCAGGGCATTAGCCTCCACCTCGTAGCCGGAACCTTCGGCCGGCAAGACCATCTCCAGCGGGGCGCCGTCCTTGATGAGACGGGCAGCGACGAAAGCGAAGGAGATGCCGATGCCGTACTCGCCGGCGGCCGCCAGCTTGCACGGCTTGGAGCCCGACTTGGTGTAGATGGCGATGTTGTCATCCAGCTTGTCCAGGTAGTTCCACCCTTCCTCCTCACCCAGGCCCTGCAGCACACTGGAGACGAACATGAAGCCGGTGCCTGAGGAGGCCGGATTGGGCATCACGATATGCCCCTTGTAGACAGGATCGAGCAGGTCCTTCCACGAAGTGGGCGTGGGCAGGTTGTTCTTCTTGGCGACCTCCTTGTTGACGCAGAAGGCGGTCAGATAGGCATCCACGCCGACCCAGGTGGGAGGGTCCTTCGGCGACTTGAACTGCGGGAGGATCTTCTCCACCCCTTTCGGCGCGTAGGGCTCCAGCATCCCCTCTTTCTCGAAGATCAGCATGCTGGTCGCCGCAACGCCCCAGATCACGTCGGCCTGCGGGTTGTCCTTCTCGGCCAACAGCCGGGCGGTGAGGTCGCCTGTGGAGAGACGCAGGACCTCCAGATCGAGGTCCGGCAGCGCCTTCTCCGCCACCGGGATGTACTCGGCGATCTCCTCGTTCTCCTTTGCTGTATAGATGACGACCTTGGTCTTCTTCTTTGCCCCCCCGCATGCCCCAAGCACGATGGCCAGGATCAACGTGAGGGCGATCACTACGGCGAGACGGCGGTGGGCTCGAAAGGACGACATCGTTAGACCTCCTCTCGGTGTGCAGACTCGGAGCGGCGCTCCGACCTCGCTGACGGGGGCCGCGAGGCTAGCCCATACGACCACGATTTAGACACAACGGCGGTCTAAATCCACAACCTTGCCGGGAACGCAAGGTTGGCCCATCCGACTCGCGTACAGGCTCCTATAGGGGGTATCGTGGGACGTCGGGGGTATGGACATGAGGGGTCTGTGCCCTTCTCCCCTCTGATCTGCCTAGAGCCTCAGAGGTGGGGGGGAGCAATCTCCTTGGGTTATCTGATTATAACATGCGAAATTAGGGGTGTCAACCAGGGTTAAACGCGGATCAACCCTACGCTCTGTCAGGCCGGCCGGAACCTCCTGATTCCTGGTCGTCGCCAGCGATAACAACCTCGACGGAGCGGGCCGCCAACTCAGTGAAGGCGTTGGGGTTCAACTTCTTGTCGGTGACCAGTTTGTGCACTTGATCGAGGGAAGCGACCTCAAAATTGGAGACTACCCCCCACTTGCTATGATCGGCAAGCACGATGACCATCCCCCGCGTGCGCTCGATCATCAGGCGGATGATCTCGGCCTCAACACCGGTGGGAACCGTGCAACCATACTTGGGGCTGATACCGTCCACGCCGATGAAGCACTTGCTGGCGTAGATCTGCCGCAGGGCGGCGGTGGCGAAGCGACCGACGACGGAGTTGGACTGAGGGCGGAACGTTCCCCCCAGCAAGATCAGTTCAAAGCCAGGGTCGCGAGCCTCCAACACGACGCTCACGTTGTTGGTGACGACCGTGATGTCTGCCCCTGGACGGATGTAGGGGATCATCTGGGTCGTCGTCGTACCGCTGCTGAGGAAGACGATGTCCCCATCTTCGATC
>WFUY01000125.1 GCA_015484715.1 Thermoflexales bacterium
GGAGATGTGTATAAGAGACAGACGCAGGACACCAAGGACACGAAGGGCAGGAAAAAGCCCGATAGCCCCCCACGTCCTCGGTCAGCGCGTCGTCTCGCGCGCCGCCGTGAACCAACAGCGCTGGGTGCGTCCCCCCCCAGCACCGGCGCTTCAGGCCGGTACCGCCTACCACAAAGCCCACGACGCACACCAAGGACACCAAGGGCAGGAAAAAAGCCGGATGGCCTTCCACGTCCTCGGTCAGCGCGTCGTGCCGCGCATCGCCGTGAACCGACGGCGCCGGCTTCGTACCTCCCCCAGCACCGGCGCTTCAGGCCGGTGCGGCTTTTTCAGGCTGGTGTCGCAGGCCGGTGCTACAAAGCCCGCAGCCGGCTGACCAGTTGGGCCGGCGTGGCGGCCTCCACGGGGATGTAGCGCACTCCCGGATAGTAGGTGTCGAAGAAGGTTTTCAGGTCCGTCGGCCAGCGGGAGGGGTTGACGGCGATCACCGTCCGGTCGTCCAGGTCGCCGATGCCCGCGTCGTCGGCACTGCTCCCCACGGTGAAGCGGCGCTCATCCCAGGTCGCCTCCACCACGGCCCGCGCCCAGGTGCTGTCGGCATCGGGCGGCAGCAGGACGTAGGTGCGCCGGTACTGGACGCGCGGGGCTCCTCGTCGGGGGCTCTCCTGGGGCTCCTCCTCAGGCTCCTCGGCCGGCGGCTCCTCCGGCGTCGGCGTCGGGGCCACCGCCTCAGGCTGCCCGTTGGGCTTCTCCTTCACCGTGAGCATGTAGTCCACCAGCGCCGGGTAGGCGAACTCGTAGTCGGTGTTCACCCACTGTCCCACCGGTCCCAGGGTGAAGGGGCAGAAGGCCAGGACCCAGTAGTCCTGCCGCGCCTTCTCGTCGTACCAGGCCATCCGCTCCACGATCGCCTCCGGCGCGACACCGTCCTGGGCGTAGCCGCCGCCGGCGTAGAACTCACTGACGACCAGGGGGATCACCTCGCCCCGCTGCCGGAGCAGGTGATAGAGGTAGCGGTAGCGGAAGCAGAGGGCTCCGGCCCCCTCGACCCGGGGCGCGCCGGGGATCGGGTCACCCCACCACCGGTCAATGGGCACGTTGCCGAAGACGCCCTCGTGCAGCGTCAAGATGTGCCCACCCCGGCGGGCGCGTCCGAAGACACCCGTCTCCACCATCGCCTCGATCTCCGGCCACTCGGGCGTCCCGGCGTTGAGGCCGAAGAGGCCCAGCTTCAGCCCCTCCGCCTCGGCCCGCTCCATGCACTTGATCATCAGCAGGGCCAAGCGCCGGTATCCCTCGGCCCCCGGCGGGTCGGGCTCGTTGGAGATCTCCCAGTAGTCCACCACGTCCCGCAGCTCGGGGTGCCTCTGTAGTTTCTCCAGGACGACGCCGACCAAGTTGTCGGCCATCTCATCCAGGTCGGTCGAGGGGTCGCCCACCCGCTCGCAGCCCTCGTAGCGGGAGGTCTGCCGGGCGACGATCACCGTCCGGGGGCTGATCGCCTTGATCTGGGGCAGCCACCCCAGGTCGTCCACCGCCTTGACGACGGGGAAGGCAGCGCCGCCGGCGACCAGCGTCCGGGCGAACTCGGTGACCCGGTTGGAGCGAATGGCGTGGACGCCGACCTTGCTGCCACGCTCGATGAGGGGATAAGGCCATGCAGTTTCCGGCATCGGGGTCTCCTTTCTCATTCCACTCACGGACACGATCCTACCGATGAACTTCGGCCGCGCCATAAAGCCAGGGAGCGGAGCAGCCAAGGGGAGTGGGGCGACTGGAGCGGGTGTTAGGCCATCACTCCAACCGTTTGGGGATGGCCTCGGGATGATCAAACCAGTACTCACGATAGCCGGCCGGGGCACGGTTGGCATCATCGGTATACAGCAGCAGGTGGACACGCGCGATGAGGCCGTTGTGGTGGAAAACCTCCAGCCCCCCTGCCTTATCCCGGAAGAGATCCCGGTAGCTATCGACCTTGTACTGGTAGTCGGTTTGCTGCATCCCCTTGGGGTCCACGAAAACAACGGCGTATTGGTCCCCTTTCTGCAACCAGAAGATGAAGTCCGGCAAGAACCGACGGATGCGATTGCTTTGGGGATCGTAGTAGGGGATGTAGACCTCGTCCAGGCTCTCATCGATCTTGCTAAATGCCCACCAATCCAGGTCGGCGAAGGCGTTCCCCTCCTGGTCCAGATACTTCTCCAGATCCTCGAGAAATCGCACTTCGCTGGGATGACGGATCACATGCCGGATCCAGTCAATGCGTTCGCGTTCTGAAACGAGCAGGGGAAGGTAGTAGTGGCGAGCTACGTGACGGATCTGCAATTTCTGCCCCCGGTGTTCGAACACCTCCACAGGCTTCCGCTTGCTCAGTTCGTCATAGCGCCGCTGGAACTCCTCCGGGGAGATTTGCATCTGCTGCAGGCTCTTTATCAAGAGCTTCCGCTCCTCGGCGGGGTCCTTGTACGACTGCACCCCTCGGATTTTGGTCTGCAAATCGCCGATATCCTTCAGGAACACCCTAATATGCCGGAAGTGGCGAATTTCGTCTTCCAGAGGCTTCAAGCCATCGGCCTCCTGCGGGATGATCTTGAAGTAGGCAAAGAGGCGCGGCAGCAGAATGTCCAGCCGTCCGTACCGCCTTCCGTTGTAGACGTTGAAGTAGTCCTCCCGATGCTCCAGACATCGGGTGAGCAGAGCAATGTCTTGCGGTGAGGCGTTGTGCCGAACAACCAGCAACCGCGGGTCGGCAAGATAGTCCACATACTGCTTCAGTTGTTCCAGTTCGTCTTGAGCGATCTCAAACTTGCGCGGTCCGCGCTTCTCCACGATTAGGTGCCCGGCCTCCCGGTAAACCGGGATGAGCAAAGGGCGTCCTCCCACTGCGTCATCGTTCACCTGAAGCACCAGTTCGTGCTCGGCCTCCCGGCGTTTCTCCTGGTCCAGTTGCTTGATGACGGTTTGCAGCGCGTTGCGGTTGGTACCGAAGATGAAGAGGGTTTCCAGCGCAGTAACCCGGCCCTTCAGGGCCTGGAACGTGGCCTCATCCACATCTCCGGCGTTGTAGAGTGAAAGCAAACGCCGGCGCTTGCCGGGTAAGGGCTCGATACGCACGCCTCGCCCCACCGATTGCAGAATGAATTTCTTCGCTTCGGTTCCGGTGCCGATGTTGATGTAGGTGATCACGTTGGGGCGGTTGGAGTCCCATCCCTCGTAGAAGGTGCGGGAGCCCATGAGGATGTTGATGGGTGAATCTTCCTCGTTCAGGCGGCGGAAGAAGCCTTCATCTTCGTAGCCTTCGATGACCTCATAGCCCTCCAGTTCCTCTCTAAGCCATTTCGAAATGTCGCCGATCTTGATGAGGGCGAAGGGCTGGTCGGCGCTTTTGAGTTTGAAGGCCATCTCCTGACGATTGGAAGGCCGCAAGAGAACTTCGATGTCGCCGGGAGTGGAAGCGTTGTAGACCAGACGGAGCAGTTCTTCCTGGGTGATGCCGTCAAAGAGGGCTTGGTCGGCTTGAAAGCGTTGTCCCTCGAACAGCCATTCGGGGCCCTCGGCCAGCTCCGCCCACAGTTCTTTCCGAGCCTGCTCCCACACCTGTTCGTCTATATGCCCCTGCCCGATGCGCTTCAGTTCGCGGAAGAAGAGCTTCAGGTCGGCGTCTCTCGTATTGACCGAGTTGACCAGGGTGAGCATGAGGGGCCGATGGTATGTCTTTTGCTCAGAAGGCGAGGTCTCCTGCGCCTTCCGAGCATAGGCCAATATGAGCAGGGCCTTGAGCACCACACGCTGCTTCTCCGTCCCCGTGTAGTCCTCCTTGTCCTTAAACGCACGGTTTTCCTGCTTGAGGATGGCAATGTGCTTGCCGTAGCCGGCCCGCACAAACTCGGAGAGGTTAAAGTTGTAGACCGTGGTCAGAAGATCCCGCGGGTCGGTGAAAGTGGCCGAGAAGTTGAAGAGGAAGCCACGGCGGGATAGGATGCTGTAGATGTGCTGGCGCTTGGAGTCCTCGCGGTCCCCTTTGTGCGCCTCATCCAGGAGCACGTACCAGCGCCCGTTGTTCTCATAGTTACGAAAGTCAACGATGCGCTCTTTTTGCTCCACGCTCAGGTTGTCGGCCCGGTAGAAGAAGACGGTGAGTTCGTGCTCGCCCACCAGGGGGAGGAACATGCGCCGCCGCTCCGGGTAGGCTTTGAGGTCTTCCAGGTGGATGCGGAAGTCGGTGCGGCCTGTGTTGAATTCTCCTACATGAGCCTTGAGTTGCGCCAGGAGATCGTCACGGGCGGTGAGGACCAAGACCGGATATGCCGGGATTTCCCCACGCCGCATCAGGCGCCAGAGGACTTCGATGAGTTTGATGAGCACCAAGCTCTTGCCGCTCCCCGTGGCCATCCAGAAGCCCATGCGGTTGACCAAGTGACGGTAGGGGATGTGGCCGTCTTCGGCAGGATAGTACGCCTCCAGCAGGGCGCGTACATCCCGTTTTTGTTTTTTCAGCGGGATGTCTAGATTCGCCTTCAGCCCGTTGTCCCGGTACCACGCCCAAAGGCGCTCCTTGCGCTCGGCGTTGGCCGCCTCCGGTTCACCTTCTGCATAGTCCCGGAAGTCCTCATAATACTTCCAGAGGGCATTGAGGGCGTATTGCAGCGCCTCCTGCTGGTAGTCCCACAGCCGCTTGGTCGGCGAAAAGGCCACCAGGTCGTGGTCCTGCCAGGCGGGAGGCAGGTCGGCGAAGGGAAGGTCGGTGAGTATGTCTTGGAGGGTACGCATAAGCGCTCCTGGCGTGAAGGTTAAGAAGGACGTCTTGGAATTGAGACCACCGATTCGTTACCTTCAATACGAATATCCGGTTCACGGCCAATGGCTTGCTTTACATCCCGAATAACACGCCGAAAACCATTCCCCGTGTCGGTGACGTAGCCTGCTTTGAGGAAGAAGGTGTAAAGCTGAGGGTTCCGCAATACATGGGCCATCCCGGCTTTTACCATGTCCACCGTGACGGTGTTGGGCAGCGTGCCTGGACTACGAATCTCGATCCGATCATCCAAAACGAATACCCGTATGGGAGCCGAGAGTGTGTAATCTCGATGCACCAGGGCATTCACAACCACTTCGCGCAGGGCACGTTCGGGAAGCTCAGGGTGAGCCTCAGGTTCAAACCCCTTGATTTGATGAGAGACCGGCAGATGGAGCCGCAAAAATCGGGAAGTATCTTTCAGTATTTGAAATAGCGTGCCCTCAATCCGCTTCCTATCTGATGGCTCTCCCGAAGGATCCTCGCCGGGGATACGTGCAGCCGTTACATAAGCGTAGGGCAAGAAACGCTGAGGCTCGCGACCGAAGAGCAGGAGCCCGGCTACTGTGGGATGTCGCATCCCTTCCAGCGGCCGGATCAATTTCCACTTCTCGAGCAACACAAGTGGCTCATCCACGGTCTCACCAAATACCTGTCTACAAAATTCTTCGAAGGATCCCAGGTCTAAATCCGATACACTCGCTTGCCGCATAACCGTCTCCTCGTAGAAATGCGTCTCCA
>WFUY01000126.1 GCA_015484715.1 Thermoflexales bacterium
CTTCTGGATGGGCGCGGCCTCGACGGCGGCGGCGAACTCATCGGCCACTGTGGCCATCAGGGGGGAGTGGGCCGCGATGCTCACCGCCAGGCGGACGACCTTGCGGGCGCCGGCTGCCTGGGCCTGGGCCATTGCAGCTTCCAGGGCGGGCACCTCCCCCGAGACGACGATCTGGCCGGGGCAGTTGTCGTTGGCGATCTGGACGATGCCGCCGGTCTCCTGACGGGCGCTCTCGCAGGCCGCTTCGACTGCTTCACGAGGAAGGCCCAGAATGGCGGCCATCCCCCCTGGGCTGCGTTCGCCGGCCAGCTTCATCAGGCGACCGCGCTCCCGCACCAGGCGGAGGGCGGCTTCAAAGGTGAGGGCCCCGGCAGCCACCAGGGCGCTGAACTCCCCCAGGCTGTGGCCGGCCACGTAGTCCGGGCGCAGCCCGTTGTGGTTCTCCAGGACCCGCAGCGCGGCCACGCTGTGGGTCAGGATCGCCGGCTGGGCGTTGATGGTGTCCGTCAGTTCCTCGGCCGGCCCCTCGAAGCAGAGGGTGGAGAGCGGGAAGCCCAGGATGGCGTCCGCCTGAACGAAGGTCTCCTGGGCTTCGGGGTAGCTCTGGCTCAGCACCAGCCCCATCCCCACGTGCTGGGCTCCTTGGCCGGGGAAGAGAAAGGCTGTCCCTGTCATCGCATCCCTGCTCCACGGTCAACGCAAAAGGGGCCGTGTCGCCAGGCGTGCGACGCCACGGCCCACGACCCCAGGCGACCCATCACCACCCTACCCGCATCGCTCAACAGGAGATCATTCCTCGATTTCCAGCACCTGCTGGCCCCGATAGGTGCCACAGTTAGGGCAGACCCGATAGGGGAGCTTGAGTTCCCCGCAATCGGGGCAGGGGATCAACTGGGGCGGACGGAGGGCGTGATGGGCCCGTCGGCGGTTCCGCCGGCCTCGTGAGACCTTTCGCTTCGGTAGTGCTCCCACGACGGTTTACACTCCTTTCCTTTCGGTTTCATCGGACCTGGCGGGGCTGTGGACCATCCGGGTGAACCCGGGCGGCCAAGGCCACGCCAGATCGGGGCCGGCACAGCCGACCCCACGGTCCGCTATTATAAGCGGAAGCTTGAGGACTGTCAAGCTTGACAGCTTCCTCCTTTTCCCGTAGAATCCCCCACCACACCCTTGGGGAAGGTGAAGGATGACACGAATGGATCGAAAAGAGATTCGGTTGGGATTGCCCAGCAAGGGACGCCTAGAAGGGGAGACCTTGGCCTTTCTGGATGGCTGTGGGCTGCGGGTGGACCGCATCAACCCCCGGCAGTACGTGGCCCGGATACCGGCCTTCCCCCAGGTCACCGTCTGGTTCCAGCGGGCTTCGGTGATCCCCCTTCAGGTCCGGGACGGCGACATAGACCTGGCCATCACCGGCTACGATCGGGTGGCCGAAGCCGGGGTGGATGGCGATGTGATCGTCCTCTACGACCGGCTGGGCTACGGCAACTGCGAGTTGGTCCTGGCCGTGCCCGAGAGCTGGCAGGCGGTCGAGACGGTGGAGGACCTGGCCGCCGAAGCCCGCCGACGGGCGCAGGAGGGCCGGCCGCTGCGGGTGGCGACCAAGTACACCCGCCTGGTGGGGGCGTTCCTGGAGGCCCATCAGGTGACGCCCTATCGGCTCATCGCCGTCGAAGGAGCGTTGGAGGCCGCGCCGGGGATGGGCTACGCCGACATCATCGCCGACCTGACTGCCACCGGGACGACGTTGCGCGACAATCACCTGAAGCGCCTGGAGGGGAGCGCGATTCTCTACTCCGAGGCCTGTCTCATCGGCAACCGGCAGGCCCTCTCCCGGCGACCCGAGGTGCTGACCGTCGCCCGTCAACTGCTGGAGTACATCGAAGCCCATCTGCGTGCCCGGTCCTACCACGCCATCATCGCCAACATTCGAGGGGAGTCTCCCGAGGCGGTGGCGGCTCGCGTCTTCTCCCAGCCCGACCTGGGGGGGCTCCAGGGGCCGACCATCTCCCGCGTCTACGTGCGGGATGGATCGCCCGGTTGGTATGCCATCAGCATCGTCGTGCGCAAGGATCGGCTCCACGCCGCCGTCGAGCAGCTCCGGGCCATCGGCGGCAGCGGCGTCGTCGTCACCCCGGCCACCTACATCTTCGAGGAGGAGCCGGCGGCCTACCGCCGCCTGTTGGAGCAGCTCAAAGGAGACGTGCCGCCTGACCGAGCGACCGCCGACCGCCAACCACGGACCAACTGGTGATTACCCATATCTTTGGAGATAGGGAGACGAGCCGTCCACGAAGGGGGCACGAATACACGAATGAAGGACCGCCTCATTCGTGCATTCGTGAGAAATTCGTGGACGGCCCGCTACGGACCCCTCTCTCGCTCACTTATGGGTAATCACCGCACGGACCAAGGACTGAGGACTAAGGACCGAGGACTGAGGACTTCATCCGACCACAAGGAGAGCAACGATGGATGAGATGCAAGGCAAAGTCGCGCTCATCACCGGTGCCAGCAGCGGCATTGGGCGGGCCACCGCCCTCAAGTTCGCTTCGAAAGGGGCCAGCGTCGCCCTGGTCGCCCGGCGGGCCGAGAAGCTGGCCGAGGTCGTCGAGACGATCGAGGCCCAGGGGGGACGGGCGAAGGCGATCGTGGCCGACGTGACCCGGCCGGCCGAGATCGAACGGGTCGTCCGGGAGACGGTGGAGACCTTTGGGGGAATAGACGTGCTCGTCAACGCCGCCGGCATCATCGCCTCGGGGACCATCGAGACGACCAGCCTTGAGGCGTGGGATCAGATGATGGACGTCAACCTGCGTGGCCCCTTCTACCTGATCCAGTGTGCTATGCCCTACCTGATCGAGCGGAAGGGGAACGTGGTGAACGTCTCCAGCGTGACGGGGCTTCGCGCTTTCCCCGGCATCCTGGCCTACTGCGTCAGCAAGGCGGCGCTGGACCAACTCACCCACTGCGTCGCCCTGGAGGTGGCCGACAAGGGGGTGCGGGTCAACGCCGTCAACCCCGGCGTCGTCGTCACCAACCTGCACCGCGCCGGCGGGATGACGGAGGAGGAGTACGCGGCCTTTCTGGAGCACAGCAAGACCACCCACCCGCTGGGCCGTGTGGGCCGGCCCGAGGAAGTGGCCGAGCTGATCTTCTTCCTGGCCTCTCCCAAGGCCGGCTGGATCACCGGGGTCTCCTGCCCCATTGACGGAGGCCGGAGCCAGACCTGTGCCCGCTGAGGAGGCGTGGCCGATGGACACGGTGTTGCGCCTGTACGACGTGGAGACGGCCCGCCGGACGATCCTGCGCCGCCGTCCTGTGGGCCAGGTCACCCCATCGCCGGCCCTCCAGGCCGGCATCGAGGCCCGTTTTGGCGAGCCCCTCTCCCCTGAGGAGGCGGTGGCCCGCATCCTGGCCGATGTCCGGGAGCGGGGCGACGCGGCCTTACGGGACTGGACGGCTCGGCTGGACGGGGTGCATCTGGAACAGTTTGCCGTGCCCCGCGACGCTTGGGGGGCCGCTTGGGAGGGATTGGACCCTGCCTTGCAGGATGCCCTCCGGCTGGCGGCGGATCGGATCCGGGCTTTCCACCAACAGGAGCCGCTGCACTCCTGGCTCTCCTGGAGCGCCGAGGGGAGCGCCTTGGGCCAGCGGATCGTGCCCCTGCGCCGGGTGGGGGTCTACGTGCCCGGTGGGACGGCCCCGCTCCCCTCGACACTGCTGATGAGCGTCATCCCGGCCCGGGTGGCCGGCGTCGAGGAGATCGTCGTGGCGACCCCACCTGGGCAGGATGGGAAGGTCGCCCCGGTCATTCTGGCGGCGGCCCATCTGGCGGGCGTGACGGCCCTCTACCGCCTCGGCGGGGCTCAGGCCGTTGCTGCGCTGGCCTACGGCACCGAGAGCATCCCCGCCGTGGACAAGGTCGTCGGGCCGGGCAACCTCTTCGTCACCCTGGCCAAGCGGCAGGTCTTCGGCCAGGTGGGGATTGACGGGCTGCCCGGTCCCACCGAGACGATGGTCATCGCCGACGAGACGGCCCGCCCGGCCTGGGTGGCGGCCGACCTGCTGGCCCAGGCGGAGCACGACGTTCTGGCCACGGCCATCCTGCTCACCCCCCACCGCTCCCTGGCGGAGGCGGTGCAGCGGGAGGTGGCCCGTCGTCTGGAGGCGCTGAGCCGGGCGGAGATCATCGCCCGCTCCCTCACCGATCAGGGGGGGATCGTGCTGGTGCGGGACCTGGACGAGGCGGTTGCCCTGGCCAACGGGTACGGAGCCGAGCACCTTTGCCTGGCGGTGGCCGATCCCTGGGCGCTGGTCGGGCGGATCCACAACGCCGGTGGTCTCTTCCTGGGTGAGCACAGCTTTGAGGTGCTGGGGGACTACGTGGCCGGCCCCACCCACGTGATGCCGACGATGGGCACGGCCCGTTTTGCCTCCCCCCTGACCGTCCGCGACTTCGTCAAGGTGATCTCCCTCTTCGCCCTCAGCCCTGCCGAGGCTGCCCGGCTGAGCGGGCCGGCCGCCTGCCTGGCCGAGGCGGAAGGGCTGACGGCCCACGCTGCGGCTGCCCGTCTGCGGTGTGAGTGAGGAAGCCGTTTGAACGCTGTTGCTCTAACAACGGACCCATGGTACAATCCGGGCAAGGACGCCGGGTAAGAAAGAAAAAGAAGAGGCATCGTTATGGAAGCAACTCTCGAAGAACGGGTGAGCACGCTGGAGGACGCGATGGTCCAGGCCTGGCGGGCCATCGCCGAAACGCAACACCAACTGAACCAACTCGCTTTGGAGATGCGTCTCTTCAAGGACGAGATGTCGGCGTTCAAAGAGGAGATGCGGCTCTTCAAAGACGAGATGTTGGCCTTCAAGGAAGAGATGCTAGCCTTCAAGGAAGAGATGCTAGCCTTCAAGGAAGAGATGCGGCTCTTCAAGGAAGAAATGCGGCTCTTCAAGGAAGAGATGCGAGAGTTCAAGGACCAGATGTTGACATACCGGGAAGAGGCGCAGCAGGAGTTGAGGGATTGGAAGAAGAAATGGGGAGAGCTGGCCAACAAGATGGGCACGATGGCCGAAGACCTGGTTGCCCCCAGCGTTCCCCGCATCTTGCGCACTACGGTGGCTTGTCCCGAGGATCGGGTTGAGAGCATCGCGGTGCGGGTGCGCCGGCATCCTCTTGGTCAACCAAGCCAGGAGTTCGATGTAGTGGCCGTATGTGGGGAGTATGTTCTGATCAATGAGACCAAAAGCCGCCTGAAGCCCGACGATATACCGGCCTTTGTCCGGGTGATGGAACGGGCTCGCGTCTACTTCCCCGAATACGCCGACAAAAAGTTTATCGGGGCCATCGCGTCATTGTATGTGGAAGAGGGATTGGTCCACTACGGAGAGCGGATGGGGCTGATCGTGCTGGGCTTCGGCGAGGATGTGATGGACGTGCTCAACTCCCCGGGGTTCCAACCGGCGGTGTTCTAGGCGTCTTGGAGGGAAGTCCTACGCGGAGGTAGCAGTGAGCGGCTCCTGCGGCCGGCCTTCGGCGGCATAGGAGCCGCTGTGAGCTTCAGGGAGGGGCCTGTGGACGTGAACCTGCTAGAGCGATGGCTGCGCCCTGATGTGGCGGCAATGGATCCGTACACCCCCATCGTCCCTTTTGAGGTGCTCAGCCGCCGACTGGGGCTCCCACCGGAGCGGATCATCAAGCTGGATGCCAACGAGAATCCTTACGGCCCCTCGCCGCGCGTGCGAGATGCCCTGGCCCGTTACGACCGCTACCACGTCTACCCGGACCCGGAGCAACGCCTCCTGCGGGAGGCGCTGACCCGTTACGTGGAGATGCCCTTTGAACAGATCCTGGTCGGTCACGGCTCCGATGAGCTGATAGACCTGCTGATGCGCCTCTTCCTGGAGCCGGGCGACCGGGTGGTGAACTGTCCCCCCACATTTGGGATGTACGCTTTCGACACGGCCATCAACCAGGGGAAGCTGGTCAATGTCCCCCGACGGACCGATTTCTCCCTGGACCTCGGCGGCATCGAGGCGGCAGTGACGGGCGGAGATGGCGGCCGTCCGGCGAAGCTCCTCTTTCTCTGCTCCCCCAACAACCCCGATGGCAGCGTGGTGCCGGCCTCGGTGCTGCGTCGGCTCCTCGACCTCCCGTTGATCATCGTCCTGGACGAAGCCTACGCCGAGTTCGCCGGGCAGAGCTATGCCTCCTGGGTGCGAGAGCATCCCAACCTGGTCGTCCTGCGCACCTTCAGCAAGTGGGCCGGCCTGGCCGGGTTGCGCGTGGGGTACGGCCTCTTCCCCCGCTGGATGATGCCCCATCTCTGGAAGGTCAAGCAGCCCTACAACGTGAACGTGGCGGGGACGGTGGCTGCCCTGGCTTCGCTGGAGGACATCGCCTACCTGCAGGAGAACGTGGCCCGCATCGTGGCCGAGCGGGAACGCCTCTACCAGGCCCTTCGGTCCATCCCCTACCTGGAGCCCTATCCCAGTCAGGCCAACTTCGTCCTGTGTCGTGTCGTGGGGCGCGACGCTCAAGCGCTGAAGCGGTCCCTGGAACGGGAAGGCATTCTGGTCCGTTACTTCGACAAGCCAGGGTTGCAGGATCACATCCGCATCAGCGTGGGGAAGCCCGAGGAGACCGACCGGCTCCTGGAAGCCCTGGGGGCACGACAGGCAGTGCGCGATAGGCAACCGGTGACACGGGACAGGAGCAGGCGATGAGCGAACGGGTCGCCCGGGTACGCCGGCAGACGGCGGAGACGACGGTGGAAGTGCGCTGGAACTTGGACGGAACCGGTCAGGTGGACCTGACCACGGGCATCGGGTTCCTCGATCATATGCTGCACCACGTGGCCGTCCACGGCCTCTTCGACCTGACGGTCCACGCCCAGGGGGACCTCCACGTGGACGCCCACCACACGGTGGAAGATGTGGCCATCGTCCTAGGGCAGGCGCTGGACCAAGCGCTGGGGGGACGACGGGGGATCGTGCGGATGGGGCACGCCTACGTGCCGATGGACGAGGCGCTGGCCTTCGTCGCCGTGGACCTCTCGGGCCGGCCCTACGCCGTCGTCGAGGCCGATTGGGGGGGCGCAACCATCGGGGAACTGCCCACCAGTCTGATCCCTCACTTCCTGGAGAGCCTGGCGGTCCACGGTCGGATGAACCTCCACGCGCGGGTGCTCTACGGGCGGGACGATCATCACAAGGCGGAAGCCCTCTTCAAGGCGTTGGGGCGGGCCCTTGCCGCTGCCACCCGCCTCGACCCTCGGCGTGGGGGGCGTGTGCCTTCGACAAAAGGATCTTTGTCAGAGAAGCATGCTCGCTGAGGTACTCTTGTGAGCACCGACTTCGATTACTCGCTGCATATCTTCCGTGCACCTCACCTTCAGGAGATCGTGGAGGCGGCTATCCAGTTTTTCGTCCACACGCCGGTGCACGAATTGCCTCCTCCGCTCAAGTTCGATGGGACGGGAGTCTATGGGGTGTATTACATTGGCGATCACCCTCTTTACACCAGGCTCTCGCTTCTCAATCAGGATACTTGCACGTATCCTATCTACGTGGGGAAAGCAGTACCTTCTGGATGGCGCACGGCCCGATCGAGACGCTCAGGAACCCCTGCATTGTACCGGAGGTTACGGGAACATGCCAGGAGCATCACCCAAGCAGTGGATCTACGGCTTGAGGACTTTCGGTGTCGCTTTGTCATTCTCCAAGGATTAGAAACCGACCTCATAATCCCCGTAGAAGCTGCCCTGATCAGACGGTTCAAGCCGCTTTGGAATACCATAGTAGATGGTTTCGGGAACCATGATCCTGGCGCAGGACGGTACAACCAATCGCCATCGGAGTGGGACGTGTTACATCCGGGTAGGCCCTGGGCTGCTCGGCTGACCGGTGAAGCGCCACACTTGGCAGAAATCAAGGCAAGGGTGCAGCAGGCGCAGGAAAGATTATCGCTTCCGTAGCTCTATGACAGCTTCATAGAGGCTATGGGAGTCCTGCGCATGGGCTACCCGCACGTCGGATTGGATGATGCTGTTCCCAACACGGGCCGTTCGCGGGACGTCAATTCTGACCAGTTCCAGCCCCACGGATTCGGCGATCGCAGCGAAGTATCGGTCTGTTGGAATGAGGATGCCCTGCAAGATGCTGTTCCCTATGACAACCAACGCGGTGCCCCCCGGTTTCAAGAGCTCCAGGATGCCCTGGGCAAAACGGTGGCAATCGTTGAAGTAAGCGATGGCGTAGTTGGCCCACCCGTGACCGCCGTAAGCTTTCCGGTCGGAGTTGGTTTTTTGCAACCGGCGCAACCGCTCCACCAGATCTGTACCCGGGAGATCGAAGCCCAAGGTCATTGGAGCACGATTTCGGACAGTTTGCCAGTATTTGCCGAAGTTTGCTTGCTCCAGGGGTCTCATATCCCGGGGGCTCTTTACGTAGCCTAGCCAGTAAAGCTGAGGACGGGTGTTGCGATTGTAATGGTAATTGTTCAAATAGGGCGGTGAGGTGAGGACGAGGTCAACGGACGCTGGGGTAAGGTAACTCTGGTACTGAAAAAAAGAATCATTGATCACTTGAGCTTCGACTTCTCGCTCCTGGAGATGATCCTGTAGCCAAAGGATGTCCTCAGCCATCTCCAAGAGTTTGCTCAAGATCGTCTGAGCGACGGGAAAGTCTTCGATCTCCGGTTTGCCGGCGCTGGTCCGCCTGCTCAGGCTGGGTTCATACGAGTAGTTGGAATAGCGCACCATCGTAGAAGCAAAGGCCAATCGAAAGAGGTCTCGCAGTCGGCGATCTTCGATGGTAGCTATGAAGTCTTGGAGAATCAGGACTTTGCGGAGCACTCTGGGACTGTAAAAAGCTGTACGGGTCTTAAAACCAGGTGGAGGGGTGCTAACAGGAGTATAATCAGAAAAGACCCGCTCTTGATAGAAGGATTGAAACTGATGGATTGCCTCGTATAGGTCCGACACACGAATGGTATGGGCCTGGAGTTTCACGTGGCAGGCCAGGGCCGCATAAGGATTGATTTCAAATCCGATAGCACGGTGCCCTAACAGGATTGCCTCTACCAGCGTTGTCCCTACACCTGCAAAGGGGTCCAGGACAGTTCCTCGGCGTGGCAGGTATCGGCGCAAAGCATCACGCACGAAGTCACTGGAAAACCCGGCGATCCAGGGTACCCAGCGGTGGATAGGTCGTGCTTTGTTAGCGGCGAAGGCGGGATCGTTGAACCCGACACTACTATGACTTGTTGGAGATGAAGGCGGAGCTTCTAACTCCGTCTCAAATAGGGGGAGTTGCTCAACTCGCATAGGCCCTTCCACAACGTGTTATCATCGAGAGTCAGAAGGCGACCTGACGACACGCCCTAGCCGATAATCAGGGCGGATCTCCCGGATAATGGCACCAATCTGCTGGTGCGCCTGCTTATCCTCTAAGAGGTGAGCAAAGTCATCGAGGCTGAGGAGGATTGCCTGGGGTATCCCACGGCGCTCAATGATGTAGCGGGTACGGTTATGGGTGACATCATCCAACATCCTACCGAAGTTGTTCTGAGCTTGCGTGGAACTGATACTCTTGGTCGTCATCGTCGCTTCCTCAAATGGCTGAGTTGGCTAATTTAGCAAAATTATAGCCGATGGTTCTTTCTCCGTCAAGGGTTGTTCCCTGATTTGCCTCCTGGAGCTATGGTCGCACTCATAGATTATGGCATCGGCAACATCCGCAGTGTGGAGAAGGCGCTGCGCCACTTGGGAGCGCCGGTGCGGATCACCCGCGACCCCGACGAGATCCGCAGAGCGGACCGGATCGTCTTCCCCGGCGTCGGGGCCTTCGGCGACGGGATGGAAGCTGTGCGCCGGCTGGGCTTGGAAGCCCCCCTCCGCGAGGCCATTGACGCCGGCACCCCCTTCCTGGGCATCTGCCTGGGGATGCAACTCCTCTTCCAGGTCAGCGAGGAGATGGGTGAGCACCAAGGATTGGGCATCTTCCCCGGCCGCGTCGTCCGCTTCCCCGACGGGATGGGGTTGAAGGTCCCTCAGATCGGCTGGAACCAACTGCACCGGCAGCGGCCCCATCCTCTGCTGGAGGGCGTCCCCAACGGCGCTTACGTCTACTTCGTCCACTCCTACTACTGCCGGCCGGCCGACCCCTCCCTGGTGCTGGCCACCACCGACTACGGTCTCGAGTACGCTTCCGTCGTGGGGCGGGGCCACGTCTTCGGCCTCCAGTTCCACCCGGAGAAGAGCCAGGCCGTTGGCCTGCGCATCCTGCGCAACTTCCTCACGCTTCCCAAGGATCCGATGTGATGATCAACTGGCTGAAGCGGCTGCTCCGCCGCACCCCGATGGCCCGCTCGACCCGGGCCTACGCCTTCGCCCTGGAGAAGCTCTCCTTCCCGCCCCAGGCCCGTGTGCTGGACCTGGGCGCCGGCAGCGGAGCCGGTACCGCTTTCCTCGGCCGCCGGCTCCCCGAAGCCTGCGTCGTCGGCCTCGACATCACGATGGAATCGCTCGACCGCCGATCCCTCCCGGCAACTCCCCGGCCGCTTCCCTTCGTGCAGGCCTCGGCCACAGCCCTTCCCTTTGAGGATGGCTGCCTGGACGGCGTGATGGCGGTGATGACCTTCCACTGCCTGCCCAAGCCCCAGCAGGTCTTCCGAGAAGTGGCCCGTGTCCTGAAGCCCGGTGGCCTCTTCGTCCTGGCCGACGTAGACGGTCGGCACTGGATTGCGCCCTTCTTCGAGTTGGTGGAGCACCTGTTCATCAGTCCTCTGACC
>WFUY01000127.1 GCA_015484715.1 Thermoflexales bacterium
CTGTAATGGGCCAGGCTCTCCGAGAAGAACCGTTTTGCCTCTCCGTAGTCACCCCGTAGCCCGGCCAAGATGCCCAAGTTGTTCATCGCCAGAGCGATCTCCATCCGATCACTTCTCCGGCGGACGATCTCTAGCCCCGCCATCGTGAGCGCCCACGCCCTCTCTTGGTCGCCCAAGAAGCGGGCGAAGAAGCCCTCCCGCACCAGGAGACGACCGACCACGCCCTCGGCCTCCGGGCCGCCGATGGCCTGCAACCGCTTCCGAGCTTCCCTGAACATCGCCTCACCTTCCCGGAAGAGACCCCGCACCTCGTAGAGGCGGCAGAGGGCGCTCAGTGCCTTGCCGATGGCGTCAACCCGCCCCTGTTCCACGGCCCAGGCCCAGCTCGCCCGCACGTTCTCGATCTCCCCTCGGACCTGGGCCAGCGTTTCTTCGGGCTTTCCCATCCTCGCCCGGGCCTCGGCGCGGTAGAGCAGGTCGGCGTAGTAGGTGCAGTGGCGGTCTCGAAGCCGGCTTTGCTCCTCAGGGACCTCCTGGAGCTTCTCCTCGGCGAACTGCCGCAGCAATGCGTGCATCTCATAGCGTCCCGAAACATTCCGCCGCAGGAGCGATCGGCGCTCCAAGGCGGTGAGCAGGCGGGCAGGGACCCCGGCGACGCGCTCGGCGGCTTCCCGCCGGAACCCCCCGCGAAAGACGGAGAGCCGCCGGAAGGCCCGCCGCTCCTCGTCGGAGAGGAGCGTCCAGGCGTGGTCGAAGGTCGCCCGCAGGCTGCGGTGCCGAGGGGGCACATCCTGCAAGGCGGTAAACAGGGCCCCCAGGTTGTGCTCGATCTCGCGGGCGATGGCGGCACAGGAGAGCTCCCGCACCCACGCGGCGGCCATCTCGATCCCCAGGGGCATCCCCTGGACCAGACGGCAGATGGTGACCACGGCCTCCCGCTCGCCTTCCAGGGAAAAGTTGGGGTGGACGCGCCGGGCGATCTGTAGGAAAAGCCGGATGGCGTCATAGCTCTCCAGGTCGGGGTCTTCAACCCGCTCCGGGACCTGCATCCCCTCTACTTCAAAGAGGCACTCCCAACGCAAGCGCAGGTGGGCCTGGGAGGTGACCAGGAGCTTCACCGCCGGCGCCGCCTGGAGGATCTCGGCCAGGAGAGGGGCACCGTCCAGCAGGTGCTCGAAGCCGTCCAGCACCAGCAGCACCTCCTTCTCCCGCAGGTGGTTCAGAAGCTGGGCTTTGGGCGATTCCGGGCCGCGGAAGGAGAAGCCCAGGGCCTCGGCGATGGCGGAGACCAAAAAGGTGTCCGAGGGGACGGAGGCCAGCGGCACGAAGCAGACGCCGTGGAGGAAACGCCGGCGGTTCCGGGCCGCGATCTGAAGGGCCAAGCGGGTTTTGCCGATCCCGCCGGGGCCGACCAAAGTTAACAGACGACAGGCCGGATCGGCCAGGAGCCGCTGGAGCTCCGCCATCTCTCGCTGGCGGCCCACGAAGGGGGTGGGCTGAGGGGGCAGGTTGTCAAACCGGACCGAGCGGGCCGTCCGAATGCGTTCGTACAGGGCCACGGTCTCGGCCGAGGGCTCCACGCCCAGGTCTTTGGCCAGGATGCGGCGGCAGGTTTCGTACTGGGCCAGGGCGGCACTGAGCTGACCGGTATGGGCCAGGAGCCACATCCTCTGGCGGTGCACTTCCTCCCGCCAGGGGTCCAGGGCCAGCAGGCGGGTGGTGTAGTGGAGGGCAGCGGCGTACTCCCCCTGAGAGGTGTGGTGGGCGGCGAGGGCGTGCAAGGCCAACCGAGCGTAGCTCTGTAGGCGTTCCCGTTCGATCACCAGCCACTCCTCGAAGGCCGGCGCCTCCCGCACGTGGAAGCCTTCCAGAAAGTCGCCCCGGTACAGCTCGACCGCCTGGCGCAGGGCCGAGAGCCGGGCGGGGGAGAGTTGGGGGTCTTCATCCTGCGGATCCCATCCCCATTGGATCGCCCTCCAGTCCGGCCTTCCCGTGCCTCTGGGGTCTATCAGCCGCTCGAACTCCTCTACGTCCAGCCAGTAGGGGGCCTCACGGTTGAAGGCGACGGTCTGGCGGGTGATGATCAGGTGGGGAGCGAAGCGGCGCCGCAAAGCAGCCAGGGCTTGGCGGAGGCTCATCAGGGCGTTGGATTCGGGCTTCTCGCCCCAGAGCAGCCCGGCCAGCGCCGGGCGGAAATGGGGGCGTCCGGTAATCGCCAGATAGCAGAGCAGGGCTTGGGCTTTGGCGGGTGGGGGGTCCTCAACGGGGGCATCCCCCTGGAAGATCTGCAATCCTCCCAACAATGCCAGGCGGAGCTCGGTAGTCATCCTCTATCCCCCCGATTCACGGACGATTCACGCCCCCCCGTTACAATTATAGCACAGTCTGGTCCGATCACAACCAGGGTGGGGGGCAAGGGACCAAGGATGGTAAGGCGGCTTTCCTCAGCCGCCAGGAGCCGTAGCGGGTATGGAAACCCGCGCTACCCGTGGGGCATACCGGACAACCGGCGTGGGGGGGCAAAGGGCCAAGAGGGCGAGGCATGTCCGTCTTCGAGCATCCACCCCGCTATCGGGCTTATCTGCTGCGTTTCTGGGAGGAGCGGAGTCAGCATACCGGTGACGGTGGAGTATGGCGCTTCAGCCTGGAGGACCTCCACACCCAAGAGCGCCGGGGATTTGCCACGTTGGAAGAGATGGTCGCCTTTCTGCAAGAGCAGATCTCCGGACCGGTCAACGCGCCCGATCTCCCCACGGGCTCCGAGAGGGCGTAGTGACGGCCGTGGCGTTGCGCGCCGGGTTTGTTCGTTGAGCCCTTCGTCGGCATCCCTGAAACCGAACCTGTAACGGCTTCTGGAGAAGAAAGATAAGGAGGACAGAGTATGAGTGCTCACAGGCTGTTCAGAATCTCTCTGGCTTTGCTCTTGGCCCTGGTGGCCCTGATCGGGCTGATGGGGCTTCTGGCCGGTTGGAGCCTAGAGGTGCCCATCGCCCAGGCTCAGGGCGGCGGCACCGTCCGCTACGTGGCCCCCGGCGGGGTCTGCGGCTCGGCGTCGCCCTGCTACAGCAGCGTGCAGGCGGCGGTGGACGCCGCCAACGGTGGCGACGAGGTCCGCATCGCCACCGGCACCTACAACGAGAACGTGACCATCAACAAGAGCCTCACCCTGCGGGGCGGCTACACCACCACCGACTGGACCGTCGCCAACCCCATTTCCTACCCCACCGTCCTCAACGGCGGCGGGGCGGGGCGGGTGATCGCCGCCACCACCTCGGGCATTGACCTCACCATCGAGAACTTGGAGATCACCAACGGGACGGGCGGCATCCAGATCTGCGGCCAACTCGACCAGGCTTGCGACATCAACGCCACCATCCGCAACTGCTACATCCACGACAACGATGCCAGCAGCGCTGCCCCTGACGAGGGTGGCGGCATCTACGCCAAACTCAACAGCGGCTACACGGTACGCATCGAGAACTGCCGCATCGTCGGCAACACCGCCGGCGGGACGTTCGGCGGTGGCGGCGTCTTCGCCTACTACAATCCAAATGTCATCCTGGTCAACAACGTCATCACCGGCAACACCGCCAGCGGCGGCAGTCAGGCCTACGGTGGCGGAGCCTATGTGGCAGGTGCCTCCTGCACGGTGACCGGCAACGTCGTGGCCCAGAACTCCGGTACCGGCGGCCTCTACGTGAGCTGCAACTCCCCCACCGTCAACGACAACCAGGTGTGGGGGAACAGTTCCGGGCCGTATGAGACCGCCGGCGGGCTGTACGTCGAGATCCCCACTTCCGGCAGCGGCCTGGTGAGCGGCAACGTCATCACCAACAACTCCCATACCTGCGCCTACGGCTCCTGTTCTTATGCTGCCGGCGGCCTGACGGCGAGGGGCTCCCTCATCGTGCAGGGCAACGTCATCACCGGCAACACCGGCGCTTACGCCGTCTACGCCGGGGGCAACGTCGTCTTCGAGAACAACCTCATCGCCGACAACCAGCCCGGCGCCGGCTACGACGCCGTGCGGCTGAATCCGGACACCAACGCCAACTGCGGCACCAATGATGCCCGCACCTACCGCTTCGTCCACAACACAGTGGCCCGCAACGGGAACGTGACCGCCGTGAACGTTCCGGCCCCGTCCAACACCAACTGTCCCGCCACCGCCTACATCACCAACACCATCGTCTACAGCCACGCCCTGGGGGTGGAGGCCGTCTCCACCAGCGCGGCCTACGTGGCCCACTCCCTCCTGAGCAACACCACCAACATCTCGGGCAACGTGACGCTGGGGGCAGGGATGTACTACACCGAGCCCCTCTTCCTGGCCGACGGCTACCACCTGGCCGCCGGCTCCCCGGCCAGGGACGCCGGCACCGGGAGCGGCTTCGACTACGCCGACGTGGACGATCAGCCCCGCCTGATGGGACTGGCCACCGACATCGGCGCCGACGAGTGGCCCTACACCGCCACCGTCTCCCTGACCAAGGCCCGCCAGGGGAGCGGCACCGCCCAGGCCGGGCAGCCCATCTCCTACGTGCTCACCGTCTCCAACGCCACCACATCCGTCTGGCGGCCCGACGTGCGGGTGGTGGACGTCATCACCTCGCCCTACCCGCTGGCGGGGGTGCAGGGCATCGGCGGCAACGCCAACGTCTCCTGTCAGGCGGGGAGCAGCGTGGTCACCTGCACCTACCAGAACGTGCCCACCGACACCGCCTACGTCGCCACCGTGGTGGTCACGCCGGCCATCCCCACCCAGCAGAGCACCCAGGGCTTCGCCTCCGCCGACAACCTGAACATCGCCATCCCCGACAACGGGTGTGGCAGCAACAGCTACGCCGAGCACACCATCGCCGTGAACGGGTCCGGCACCATTGCGGACGTGGATGTCTTCGTCAAGAGCATCACCCACACTTACGACAGTGACCTGAACATCTACGTGAGGGGGCCGGACGGCACGCAAGTGGACCTCTCCACCGGCAACGGCGGCAGCGGCGCTAACTACGTCAACACCGTCTTCGACGACGAGGCGGCGACTGCCATCACTGCCGGGTCTGCCCCCTTCACCGGGCGCTACAAGCCGGAGGGTTCCCTCAGCGCCTTCGACGGCAAGGACCCCAAC
>WFUY01000128.1 GCA_015484715.1 Thermoflexales bacterium
CGCGCTCCCAACTGCGCCACAGGCCCCTGGTGCGGAAGGATTGTACCCAGGTGGGGGAGGGATTGTCAAGCGTCGTGAGCCCGGGAGACTGTTTCAGATTAGTAGGTGACGAGCGACGTGACCGCGCTGAAAACGACATCTCAAACCTGGTGTTGGGTTCAGGCGGCATCCTCGCCCCACATCTTGCGCGTCCTTCCAAGCGAGTTCTCCTTTGCCCAGGCTTGCTTGCAGTCCGCTGCCTACCAAAAGAAACAGTCTCCGAACGAATTCGCGGCCAGTGTCAAGTCAAAAGATAATGTTACCGGGGGGTGATGGTTCGGTCATTTGAAAATGTTACCGGGGTGGCCGCCTCCTTTCCGTTGGTGTGGGGTGGCTGGAACAGGGTCTGGTAGACATCCTGGGTGGAGCCCGGGGCTGCGGGAGGCAGCGCGAAGAGTTCGTCGATGAGGTGATAGATCTCCTCCCGCAGTTGGCGAGGGTTGGTCTGGTCCCGCAGCTGCTGGAGAGCCTGCCTGCGCTCCTGCTCCAGCACCCCGGTTGCGCACAGGCGGTCGAAGGGCGTTTGGGCCTCGTCGAAACGGCGTCGGATGCGGGGGTGCTGCCCGGGGCGAGGCACTACTGTCTTCTCTGTCAGCCGCATCACCGGCTGGAAGAAGTTGTAGTAGAGCCACATGCGGTCATAGAGACGGTTGAGCAGGCAGGTCTGCTCGACGGTGTCCAGGCGTTGATAACCCAGGTAGGCTCGCACCAGGGTGTCGTTCTTCTGCTCGACGAAGCGGTTGTCGTTCTTGTGATAGGGCCGGCTGCGGGAGAGGGGGACGGGTGGGGTGCGGCCCTGCCAGAAACGCAGCAGGTGGTGGTTGAGAAACTCCTGACCGTTGTCGGGGTGGATTTCCTCGACGGGGAAGGGCAGGCGGTGGAGAATGCGGCGGAAGCCGTCACGCATGACCAGGTAACTGCGGCCCAGGACGGCCACCCGCTCGCTCCAACCGGTGGCCACGTCGACCATCTGCAAGGTGTGGACGTAATGACCGGAAGACGAAGGGCCACAGTGATGGACCAGGTCGGTCTCGAAGTGGCCGGGGGCCTGCTCCTGCCAGGGGATGCGGCGGGTGGGGATGTCCCGGGCCAGCCGGTTGGCCCGCTCGGGCCGCTTGCGGGGCAACCGGGGCCGGTCGCGGGGCGTCCCCTGCAGCAGCCGGCGCACGGTGGAGACGCTGATCTTGCCCAACTGGCCCAGAAGGTGTGGGGAGACTTCCAACTCGCCGTGGCGGGCCAGGTGCTCGGCCAGCCACACCAGATTGGGCTGCAGGCGCTCGGCGCAGATGTCGTCCAGGCTGGCCGAGATCACCCGTAGGGCGTGGAGCACCTCGGGGCCGTAGGTGCGCCCCCGCTGACGGGTGCGGGGCCGGGGCCGCAGCGAGGTGCCCATCAGGCGGATCAGGCTCTTGCGATGCAGTCCGGTGACGGCCTGCATCTCGTCCAGCAGCCGGCCGCGGGCCTGGCGGGGCGCCAGCCGATAGCGTTTCTGCATGGTGCGTAGGTACTTACGTCGCTCTTGTAGGCTCATCCTGTCGTCGTCGGCCATCGGTCCTCCCGGTAACATTTTCTTTTGAGAGAACCATACCCCTTCGGTAACATTTTAGGTGAGTGAATACGTTTCCTTGACTTCCGCATCCTTTCTGTGCTAGTATCGGCGCCAAGATGGAAACGTCCCTGAGCCCCTTCGCCTTTTTTGGCTACTACTTTTATGCGACGGCGTCGGACCGCCGTTGCTTCGGCGTGGGTGAGGCTTAGGGACACCTAGAGACAACCGTACTTACCCAGGGCGCCGAGCAACGGCTCGGCGCCTTTTCATTTTCCTGAGCACGGAGGGCAGCCATGATCATCGTGATGCGGCACGGGGCGACGGCCAAAGAGGTGGCAGGGGTGGTGGCCCGCATCGAGAAGATGGGGTACCGCGCCCATCTCTCCACCGGCGAGGAGCGCACCATCATCGGCGTCATCGGCGACAACCGGCCCATCGACCGGGCCCAATTCGAGGCGCTGGAGGGCGTGGAGAAAACGCTCCCCGTCCTCCGGCCCTTCAAACTGGCCTCGCGCGAGATGCACCCCCAGGACACGCTGGTGGCGCTCAACGGCAGCCGGGTGGGCGGCTCGGAGGTGGTCATCATCGCCGGGCCGTGCTCCGTCGAGAGCCGCGCCCAGATCCTGGAGACCGCCCACGCCGTCAAAGAGGCCGGCGCCACCGCCCTGCGCGGCGGCGCCTTCAAGCCC
>WFUY01000129.1 GCA_015484715.1 Thermoflexales bacterium
ACCCTACGCGACGGGACCCAGGGCGAAGGCATCTCCCTCTCCGTCGAAGACAAGCTCAAGATCACCCGCCTGTTGGACGAGCTGGGGGTGCACTACGTCGAGGGCGGATGGCCGGGCTCCAACCCCAAGGATGCCGACTACTTCCGGCGGGTGCGGGGGCTCCCTCTGGAGCGCACCCGTGTCGCCGCCTTCGGCAGCACCTGCCGGGTGGGCAGTCGGCCCGAGGAGGACGCCAACCTCCGGGCGCTGCTGGAGGCCGAGACCCCCGTCGTCACCGTCGTGGGCAAGAGCTGGACCCTCCACGTCCACGACGTCCTGCGCACCACCCTGGAGGAGAACCGGCGCATCATCCGGGAGAGCCTGGCCTACCTCAAGAGTCACGGGCGGGAGATCGTCTACGACGCCGAGCACTTCTTCGACGGCTACAAGGCCGATGCCCGCTACGCCCTGTCCACGCTTCAGGCCGCCGTCGAGGGAGGCGCGGACACCCTCGTTCTGGCCGACACCAACGGGGGCTCGATGCCTTGGGAGGTTGAGGCCATCGTCCGGGAGGTGCGGGCCGCCTTCCCCCACGTTCCCCTGGGCATCCACACCCACAACGATGGGGAGATGGCGGTGGCCAACAGCCTGGCCGCCATCCGGGCGGGGGCCGTCCACGTTCAAGGGACCATTAACGGCTACGGCGAGCGGTGCGGTAACGCCAACCTCTGTGTCGTCATCCCCAACCTGGAGTTGAAGATGGGGCTGACCGCCCTGCCGCCCGGCCACCTGGCCCACCTGACCCGCATCGCCCGCACCGTGGCGGCCATCGCCAACCAGCCCCTGCACCACCAGATGGCCTACGTGGGGCGGAGCGCCTTCGCCCACAAGGGGGGCATCCACGTGGCTGCCATGCGCCGCAACCCCCAAAGCTACCAGCACGTTGACCCGGCGCTGGTGGGCAACCGCTCGCGGGTCCTCGTCTCCGAACTGTCGGGCCGGGGGAACCTGCTGAGCAAGGCCGAGGAGCTGGGCATCTCTCCCCAGGAGATCGGCGACCTGCGGGGGGTGCTCCAGACGATCAAGGAACTGGAGCACCGGGGCTTCACCTTCGAGGGAGCCGAGGCCTCCGTGGAGATGCTGCTGCGCCGTGCCCGCCCGGACTACCGTCCTCCCTTCGAGATGCTCGACTTCATGGTCGTCGTCGAGCACCGGGAGCGCCGGGGGACCTTCGCCGAGGCGACCATCAAAGTTCGCGTAGAGGATGAGATTATCCACACGGCTGCCGAGGGCAACGGCCCCGTCAACGCCCTGGACGCGGCCCTGCGCAAGGCGCTGACGCCGGTCTACCCCCACCTGGCCGAGTTCCACCTGGCCGACTACAAGGTGCGCATCCTGGACGGCGAACGGGGGACGGCGGCCACCACCCGGGTGCTCATTGACATGCAGAACGCCGTCCGGCGCTGGAGCACCGTCGGGGCCTCCACCAACATCATCGAGGCCAGTTGGATCGCCCTGGCCGACGCCGTCGAGTACGGCCTAACGGTCGCCAGCCCGTAGAGCGCCGGGCGGGGAGGGAGCCGTCCACGAATGGGGCACGAATACACGAATTAAGGACCGCTTCATTCGTGTATTTGTGAGAAATTCGTGGACGGCCTGCTACGGACCACTCTCTCGCTCACTTGTGGGTAATCACCGGGAGGATTAGGTTGTCTTTCCAGGCGGGATGCGTACAATTACGGAGGAAAGCAACCATTGCCGGGTAAGATACAGCCTAGGGAGGGAAAGATGCTCGCCAAAACCCATCCAGCCGTGGAAGCTCTGACTACCATTGCCGAGAGGATGGTTTTAGTCGGCCTGTACCCATCCCCCGAAGAAGCCGTAAAGGGCCTAGCCCTTGCCCAGATCGAGAGGGAGATCGAGGAGCTTCAACAGCAGATTTCTTCTCTGGAGGAGAAATACGGGATGAGCTTTGAGGAGTTCACAGCGTCCCTACGCCACCGTGCTACGATGCAAGAGGAAATGGACTGGGAGGAGTGGGACGATGCTCGCAAGAAGCTAGAAATTCGCCAGGAAGCTCTGGAGGCAATAATCCAGTATGCTCCCGCCCCTAACTGACCTGATAGCCCTGCTCGAAGCCTACCCCCAGATCCGCGCCGTCCAGATTTGGGAGTATGAGGTTCTCGAAGGGCGGGCCTGGCTGATCAAATTGAGATGCTCGCTCCCCAAGGGATACCAGCTTCAGATTCGCTTGCGACTGAGAGGCGAGCGCGTTGAGTACTCCTATCAGCTTTTCAAAGCCAGGCCTATCTTGCGGTGGGATAATGCTCCGCACCATCCTGGTCTAGAGAATTTCCCGCACCACTTCCACGATGAAGCGGACGCGAAGCACCCTTCCGCGCTTGTGGGGGAGCCCTTGGAAGACCTCCCGGCTGTCCTCAAGAAGATCCTTGAACACATTACATAGGATGATGACTGCTCAGATCGTGACGCTACCAGGCGATGGGATCGGCCCGGAGGTGGTCGCCGAGGGGGTGAAAGTGCTCCGGGCCGTGGCCGACCGGTTCGGCCACCGTTTCACCTTCGAAGAAGCGCTGATCGGAGGTTGCGCCATCGAGGCCACGGGGACAGCGCTGCCGGAGGAGACGCTGGCGGCGTGCCGCCGGGCCGACGCCGTCCTCCTAGGAGCCGTCGGTGGCCCTCGCTGGTCCGACCCCACCGCGCCGGTCCGCCCAGAGCAGGGGCTGCTGGGGCTGCGCCGCGAACTGGGCCTCTACGCCAACCTGCGCCCGGTCCGCCTCTACCCGGACCTGCGGGAGGTCTCCCCCCTCCGCCCAGAGCGGTTGGACGGGGTGGACCTGGTGGTGGTGCGGGAACTGACCGGCGGCATCTACTTCGGCCCCCGGCAGGAGGCGACGGAGGAGCGGCCGACGGCCTACGACACGATGGTCTACACCGCTGAGGAGGTGGAGCGGATCGCCCACGTGGCCTTCCGCCTGGCCCGGCAGCGGCGGGGCCGGGTGACGCTGGTGGATAAGGCCAACGTGCTGGCCACCTCGCGCCTCTGGCGGCGGGTGGTGGCCTCGGTGGCCGCCTCCTACCCGGAGGTGTCGTGGGAGCCGATGCTGGTGGATGCGGCGGCGATGCACCTGCTCCGTCGGCCGGCCGATTTCGACGTCATCCTGACCGCCAATATGTTCGGCGACATCCTGACCGACGAGGCCTCGATGCTGGCCGGCTCGATGGGGATGCTCCCCTCGGCCTCGTTGGGGGAGGGCCGGCGCGGCGTCTACGAGCCGATCCACGGCAGCGCCCCCGACATCGTGGGGCAGGGCGTCGCCAACCCCCTGGCGACCATCCTGAGCGCGGCCATGTTGCTGCGCCACTCGTTGGGGCTGGAGCGGGAGGCTCAGGCCGTCGAAGCCGCCGTCGAGCGGGTCCTGGCCCAGGGATACCGCACCGCCGACATCGCCGAACCGGGGACCCAGATCGTGGGGACAGCTCGGATGGGCGACCTGGTCGTCGAGGCGCTGGCGGGCTGAACCCGGCCTCGGCATCGAAAAGCGAGAGAAGCAACCAGGTAAAGTTGCTCGGTCCCTGCCTGGGGCCGAGCAACCGGCTCTTCAGAGCGCAACGATAAGGCAATCACGGTGTTTACTCACCATAGGAGAACAGCCAAGGAGGGAGATTCTATGATTGTTCGATTGGTCTCACTGCGGTTTCACCCCGATCGTGTGGAAGAGTTCAAGCAGCTCTACCAGAAAATCCACCGACAGATCCGTTCTTCACCAGGGTGCCTCCACCTCCAGCTGGTCGTGGACAACGAGGGTGAAGGGGAGTGCTTCACCATCAGCTATTGGCGCTCTCAGGAGGACCTGGACCGCTACCGAAACAGCCCCTTCTTCCGCAGCGTATGGCCTCGGGTGAAGGCGATGCTGCGGGAGAAACCGTGGGCGAAGAGCTTCAAAGTGCTGGTGGACGATCCATTCCGCCCGGTGAGCTTCGGGGACGCACCGTCCTCGTAGGCTTCTTGGAGGTTTCCGATCTGAGTTCATCCGCCGCATCTATGGGCATCTGTGTTCAGGAGGGTTACAAGAATCCCGTGGGTCTCCGGTTCCCGCTACCAAACGAGGGCAGGGGATGCGATGTTGGGGGGACCGGGACCCTAGCCTAGGGGAAAGGAGGTGATGCCGACCAAGGCGATCACGGGGATTGTTCGGGGTTGCCCTGCGTGTGAGGCTCTGGACTGCCTCAGACGAGGCCCCCTGCGTCCCGGAGGGTCTATCCAGAGCGTCCGGGTGCGGAGTCTCTACGGAGAGGGAGCTCCGGACCACAGGAGTGGTCGTACCGTCCGCAAGCTAAGAGAAGGAGGGAGTTCCTCATGGCCGAAGAGCGCAGGGGACACGTCCCCAAGGATATGCTGGTCGAGGGTAAGGAGGTCCCCGTTGGGACCTCGCTATCGGCGCTGAAGCCGATGAAAGTGGCCAAGCTCCCACCGTTGACGGTGGGCATCGCAGCGATGCTGGGGCCGGCTTTCATCTGGGCCTCCATCTCCCAAGGCAGCGGCGAGTTGATCTGGTGGCCCTACATCGCGGCCAAGTACGGCACCGCCTTTCTGGGCATCCTCATCCCCGCTTTGTTGATCCAGTACTGGGTCAACCAGGAGATCATCCGCTACACCGCGCTCACGGGCGAAGGGCCGTGGTCGGCCCTGGGCCGCATTGGCCGCTGGTTTACCGTCCCCTTCTGGATTCTCGCCTTCTTCACCTTCCTCTGGTTTGGCGGCTACGCCAGCGCCGGCGGCACCGCCATGCGGGACCTTCTGGGCTGGCCCGCCGATCCGGCTCTCGGCTCCCGCTTCTGGGGGTTGACCATTATGGTCATCATGTTCGTTGGCCTCGTCGTCAGCCGGGTGGTCTACAAGTTGGTTGAGTGGCTGATGAAAGTGATCATGGTGGTCAGCATCATCGGTGCGATTATGGCGGTGCTGCGACCGGATGTGCTGAGCACAGCAGGCACCTACCTGGCAGCGCTCCTCAACCCCTTCAAGGGCATCGCCAACATGCTGAACCCCACCAACGTGCAGGGCTGGGATCCCGCAGACACCGACAAGATCGTCACCGGCATCGCCTACGCCGGGATGGGCGGCTACCTGAACCTCCTCTACGCCTACTGGATGCGGGACAAGGGCGTGGGTATGTCCAAGTGGATTGGCCGCGTCACCAGCCCCATCACCGGTGAGCCCGAGGCGATCCCCAGCGAGGGCTACGTCTTCGAGGACACCGAGGAGAACCGCCGCAACTGGAAGGATTGGCTGCGCTACCTCCGCTGGGACAACGGCCTGGCTGTGGCCGCCAACGGGTTTACCTGCCTGCTGATGACCTGGCTGGGTCTGGCCATTCTGCATCCCCAGGGCGTCGCCCCCGCCGGCTGGAAGATCGCTGTGGAACAGGCCCGCTTCCTCGAGGTCGCCTGGGGGACCTTTGGGCGCATCGCCTTCCTCATCATCGGCTTCGCTTTCCTGGGCGACACCTGGGTCGGCCTGGCCGACGGCCTGGCTCGGGAGTACGCGGAGTTCTTCTGGACCAACTTCTCCTGGGCCAAGATCCGCGACTACCGCTGGTGGTACTACTTCTGGCTCACCTTCCTGGCCATCGTCACCACCGTCACCATGTTCATCGCCCGCCCCGACCCCCTGATCCTCATCGCCGGCGTCGTCAACATCTTCGCCTTCGCCATCTTCATCCCCGCCTACATGTACATCAACTACACGATGCTGCCCAAGGTCCTGCCGGAGTGGGTGCGCCCCGCGAAGGCGACGATGGTCTGGCTCTTCATCATCTGGCTGATCTACCTGGGGACGGGCGTCTGGTACATCGCCCTCTCGCCCCAGCGGGTGCCTTACCTCCTCGTGATGCTGGTCGTGTGGATCGTTGTCGGCGGCTTCTTCTACATCAAGGACCGCCAGCAACCGCCTGTCCCCGCGGTCGAGACGGCCTGACCCCCAGCCGCCTCAGGCCCCGATGCAAGCCCCGGGTCGGCGTATGCCCCGCCAGCCCGGGGCTTCCTTAGTCCTGCCCATTTCTGCGCACTTCCACAATGGTCATATCTTAGGAACGGTCATTCCCGAGGGTCACCATGGACGAACGCACCAAGATCACGGTTCCTAGGCTCCAACAGATGAAGCAGGAAGGCCGACCCATCACCATGCTCACCGCCTACGACTACCCCACGGCGCTGCTGGTAGACCGGGCCGGCATTGACGTCATCCTGGTGGGCGACTCCCTAGGCATGGTCGTGCTGGGCTACGAGAGCACCCTGCCGGTGACGATGGACGAGATGATCCACCACTGCAAGGCGGTCCGACGGGGAGCCCATTACGCCCTGCTGGTAGGAGATATGCCCTTCATGTCCTACCAGAGCGAGGTCTACGAAGCGGTGAAGAACGCGGGCCGCTTCCTCAAGGAGGCCGGCATGGACGCGGTCAAGCTGGAGGGGGGACGGGACTACGTGCCCGTCGTCGAGGCCATCGTCCGGGCCGGCATTCCCGTGATGGGCCACATCGGCCTCACCCCCCAGTTCATCGCCCGGCTGGGCGGGTTCAAGGTCCAGGGCCGGACAGCCCAGGCGGCCCGGGCGCTGCTGGAGGACGCCAAGGCACTGGAGGCCGCCGGCTGCTTCGCCCTCGTCCTGGAGGCGATCCCCGACCGGGTGGCCGCCCGCATCACCGAGGCGGTCCGCATCCCCACCATCGGCATCGGGGCCGGCCCCCATTGCGACGGTCAGGTGCTGGTCACCCACGACCTCATCGGCCTCTTCGACCGCTTCGTCCCCCGCTTCGTCAAGCAGTACACCAACATCGCCCGCCAGATCAGCGAAGCGCTGGCCCAGTACCGTCGGGAGGTGCTCGACGGCACCTTCCCCGGACCGGAGCACCGCTTCACCATCAAAGACGAGGAGTGGGAGGCCTTTGAAGGATGAGCGAGGAGTCTTCCCTGAAGGTCGCCGTCGTCGGAGCGGGGGCGATGGGCTCCCTCTTCGGCGGTCGGCTCTCGAAGGTCGCCTCCGTCTGGCTGGTGGACCCGTGGGAGGAACACGTGGCCACGATGCGACGGGAGGGGCTGCACTTGGTGACGCCCGAGGGCGACGAGGAGGTGATCCCCGTCCAGGCGACGACGGACCCAGGCCAGGTTCCCCCGTGCGACCTGGCCATCATCTTCGTCAAGGCCCACCAGACGGCCTGGGCGGCGGAACAGGCGGCCTGCCTGTTGACCCCGGACGGGCTGGCGCTGACGCTTCAGAACGGGTTGGGCAACGCCGAGG
>WFUY01000130.1 GCA_015484715.1 Thermoflexales bacterium
GTACTCCTCGTGGGCCGGCCCCACGTAGACGAAGCGAGGGCGGAAGATGCGGTTGTCCATCCGCTGCTCGTAGGCGTGGGCCACCCACCCGGCCACCCGCGAGGTGGCGAAGATGGGGGTGAAGAGCTCAGAGGCGATCCCCATCGAGGACATCACGACGCCGGAGTAGAAGTCCACGTTGGGCCAGATCCCCTTGGGGCCCAGGGTCTCGATCATCACCCGCTCGATGGTGCTGGCGATCTCCAGCCAGCGCTCGGTGCCGGCCCTGCGGGTCACCTCTTCGGCGTACTGGCGTAGGATGACGGCCCGGGGGTCCATCGCCTTGTAGACCCGGTGGCCGAAGCCCATGATCTTCTGCTTGCGGGCCAGGGCCTTGCGCACCCAGGCCTCGGCGTTCTCCGGGTCGCCGATCTCCGCCAGCATCTGCATCACCCGCTGGTTGGCCCCGCCGTGCAGGGGCCCCTTCAGGGCGGCGATGCCGGCCACCACCGCCGAGTACATGTCGGCCAGGGTGGACTTGACGACGATGGTGGCGAAGGTCGAGGCGTTGGCCCCGTGGTCGGCGTGCAGGATCAGGATGACGTCCATCACCTTCGCCAGGAAGGGATCAGGCTCCTCGCCGAAGAGCATCCACAGGAAGTTGGCAGCGTGGGAGAGGTCGTGGCGGGGATGGATGGGCTCCAGCCCCTTCCGCGCCCGCCCGATGGCCGCCGTGATGGTGGCCATCTTGGAGACGATCTTGATCGCCTCCCGCTCGTGGGCCTCCGGCGTGTCCTCCTCCGCCTCCTCGTCGAAGCTGGAGAGGCAGGAGACGGCGGACCGCAGGACGGCCATCGGGTTAGCATTGTAGGCGCCGGCCCGGCTGCATATCAGCCCGTAGAGCATCTCGGGGATCTCCCGATACTGGACCATCCGCGCTTTGAAGGTGCGCAGTTCCTCCTCGGTGGGCAGCCGGTCGTAGAAGAGCAGGTAGAAGACCTCCTCAAAGGTGGAGTGCTCGGCCAACTGCTCGATGGGAATGCCGTGGTAGTAGAGGCGACCATTCTGACCATCCACGTAGCTCTTGGTCGTCTCCCGAGCGATCACCCCTTCCAGCCCTTTGGCGAAGGGAACTTCACCGGGTTTGGCTACCAGCTTGACATCGGCCATCGCGAACCTCCTCGGTCGGTGAGGCCCCGGTCCGGGAGACCGGGGCCGGGAAATAGAGCGGTCTATCAAGGATGGCGATGCGCGTCGGCGTTCACCGTGACCGGCATCCCCACGGCTTCCTGCATCCGGGCCACCAGCATCCACTCCGGCGCAGCCCCTTCGAGGAAGTACTGCCCTGCCTCGTCAATCACCGTCCTGGGCACGCCGTAGACGTGGTAGCGGTCGGCCAGCTCGGGGAACTCCAGGGACTCCACCATATCGGCCCGCACCTTGGGACTGGCCACCGCCAGGTGGTGGGCCAGCACCACCGCCCGGGGGCAGTAGGGACAGGTCGGCGTGACGAAGACCTGGAGATGCAGGGGTTCGGGGAGCGCCTCCAGGAAGGCCATCGTCTCCGGCATCAGGTCCACCCGGCCCGCCGAGACGGTCAGGATGGCGTCCAGGAGCGAGCCGAACTCGTAGCCCGAGGGGATGCCGAAGAAGCGGACCCCATAGTCGGTGCCGTCGGCCCGCATCGGCACGATGGCGGGGGCCTTGTCCACCCCCAGAGCCATCGCTTCTTCCCGGTCCTGCGAGAGGTCATAGACCTCGACGGTGATCTTGTCGGAGAGCGCCGCGACCTCTTCCACCAGTTGGCGGGTCTCGGCGCAGTACTGGCACCGGAAGGGCTGGGTGAAGACGACAACGCGCACCGGCTCCGTCAGCCCCGTCAGCATCGTCCGCACCTCTTCTCGAATGGCGTCATCCAGCAAAGGCATCATTCCTCTCCTTGGGTAATTGGGGTAATTGTTCATCCTCCCGCAGGTTAGGCACGTTTCCGACACGAAACCGTGCTTCAAATAGCCCATCGGGGCTGAAAGCACCCTCCACC
>WFUY01000131.1 GCA_015484715.1 Thermoflexales bacterium
CCCCGAAGAGATGGAAGCATTGGCCCGACGGCTGGGCTACCCCCGCCGGGACCCCCACGGCGATCTGATCCCCGACGCCCAGGGCCGGATGGAGGGCGAGACCGGCCAGCCGCTGACCCGCTGGCCGTTGGATGAGGACGCCCTGGTGCTCCACGTGGAGGATGAACCACCGCCCCTCTTCGCCCAGTTGGTGGCGATGGGCTTTGTGCCCGGGGTCCGCCTCCGGGTCCAGGCCCGGCAGGAGGAGCGCCTTCTCGTGGAGCAGGGCGGCTACCTCCACGTTCTGGCCCCAGAGGCCGCCGAGCGCATCTCCGTCGTCCCCGCCCCGCCGGAGCCGGTCCCGTTGAGCGACCTGCGCGTCGGACAGCGAGGGCGGATCCTGGCCCTGGGGGCCGTCAACAACCAGCGGCGCATGCTGGACATGGGGCTGGTGCCGGGGGCGCTGATCGAGGTCGTGCGCACCGCGCCGCTGGGGGACCCCATCGAGTACCGAGTCAAGGGCTCGTCCCTCTCCCTGCGCAAGGACGAGGCCCGTGAGGTCCTGGTGGAGCCACTGCCGGAGTAGAAGGGTCGGCCAATGGAGGACCGCCGACGACGGACCGCCGACGACCGACAGGCCAGGGACAAGGAGGCAAGAGGACAAGATGACGTGTCACCCCGCACAGAGCCCACAACCCATAACCCGCAGCCCCCACCAGGAGGCGATGCTCACCATTGCGCTGGCCGGTAACCCCAACGTGGGCAAGTCCACCCTCTTCAACGCGCTGACGGGCAGCCGCCAGCACACGGGCAACTGGCCCGGCAAGACGGTGGAACGGGCGGAGGGCACCTTCTTCTTCAACGGCCAGGAGGTCCACGTGGTGGACCTGCCCGGCACCTACAGCCTGGCCGCCCAGTCCCCCGAAGAGGTGATCGCCCGCGACTTCATCGTTCAGGGTAGTGCCGACGTGGTGATTGACATCGTGGACGCGACCAACCTGGAGCGCAACCTCAACCTGACCCTGCAGGTCCTGGAACTGACGGACCGGGTCGTCATCGCCCTAAACCTGATGGACGAAGCGGAGCGGGAAGGGCTGCAGATTGACGTGGAGGCCCTGGAGGAAGGGCTGGGCGTGCCCGTCATCCCCATCGTCGCCCGGGAGGGAAAGGGGCTGACCGAGCTGATCCAGGCCGCCCTGGCCGTGGCCCAGGGCCGGCGGGAGACGCATCCGGTCCGGGTGGACTACGGGCTGGCCATCGAGCGGAGCCTCACCTTGCTGGAGCAGGAGCTGCAGGCCCTGGGCATCAACGGCCACGCCCGCTGGGTGGCTCTCAAGCTCTTGGAGGACGACCCCGAGATCACGACCGCCTTCCGGGCCGGCGACCTCTCCGCCTGCTGCCTACGGCGGGAGCGGGACCTGCTCTTCGGCAACCCCACCCCCGTCCCCAATGTCGAGTTAGCCCCCCATCTGAACGCCCTGGCCGACCGGGCGCGGACGATGGGCGAGGCGATGCAGCCCGACGCCAAGGTGGAGATCGTCCGCCGGCGCTACGAACTGGCCGACCGCCTGGTCCGTCGGGCGGTGCGCCGGACCCGCCCCGCCCACCACGTCCTGACGGAACGGCTGGACCGGATCCTGACCCACAAGGTCTGGTCCTGGCCCATCATGCTGGCGATGCTGGCCCTCGTCTTCTGGATCACCATCGAGGGGGCGAACATCCCCTCGGATATGCTGGCCGTCGGCTTCGACTGGCTGGCCCACACCACCCGTCAGGTGCTGACCGCCCTCAACGCCCCCTGGTGGGTCACCGGGGCGCTGGTGGACGGGCTGATCGTGGGCACCGGCGCGGTGATCTCGGTGATGCTCCCCCCGATGGTCATCTTCTTCACCGCCTTCGCCCTGCTGGAGGACCTGGGCTTCCTCCCGCGCGTCGCCTTCAACCTGGACCGGGTGATGCGGGTGGTGGGCTCCCAGGGGAAGCAGTGCCTGGTCTGCACGATGAGCTACGGCTGCAACATCACCGGGATCATGTCGGCCCGGATCATTGACAACGAGAAGGACCGGCTGGTTTCCATCTTGACCGCACCGCTGATCATCTGCAACGGGCGCTTTGGGGCCGGCGTCGTCCTGGTCATCATCCTCTTCGGCGACCAGGCGCTGCCGGTGATGCTCTCCCTCGTCGGCCTCAGCCTGCTGGCCGTCTTCCTGGCCACCTTCGTGCTGAACCAGACCCTCTTCCGGGGCGAGCCGGGGGGCTTCGTCCTGGAACTCCCGCCCTACCGCCGCCCTCAGTGGGGACGGGTCATCTGGCGGACGCTGCGGGATAAGGTGGGCCACACGATGATGCGGGCGGTGCAGATCGCTGCGCCGACGGTGCTGATCATCTGGCTGCTGGGGAACATCCCTCACGGCGCTCCCTTCGAGCAGACGCCCATCGGCTGGTTGGTGCGGCTGGTGGAGCCGCTGGGCCGCCCCTGGAACCTGAGCGGGGAGGCGATCCTGGCCCTCATCTTCACCCTGCCGGCCAAGGAGATCGTTGTACCCTCCCTGGCGATGACCTACGGTCTCCAGTCGAGCCTGGCCGACTCCCAGACGGTGCTCGACTACCTGGCCGCCCACTGGAACTTCTTGACGGCCTATACGTTTATGGTATTCTACATGCTCTACCTGCCCTGCCTGGTGACCACCTGGGCGACGTGGAAGGAGACGCGGAGCCTGAAATGGACGGTGCTGGGGATCGTCGTGCCCTTCCTCACCGCCGCTTCCATCACCACGGTGATCTACCGGCTGGGGCTGGCTCTGGGACTGGCCACCTGACACTTTCCTCGCAGAAACCTCCCACGGGTTCCCCGCCCAGCTCGGAGCACGCCGTTGGGGGTGTCTGGTGCGCCACCTCCAATGCTGAACATCGCGTAACCCGTGGGAGGCCGAGTTAGGAGACGACCTGCAAGGGGAGGACAACGATGCACACGCGACCGACGATCAGAGAGTTGGAAGCCCATCGCGCCCTCCACGCCAGCGCCGGAGCCGGCCTGGCCGAGGTCATCCTGGGAGGGCAGGATGGGCTGGTCAACGTGCTGGGGGTGATCCTAGGGGTAGCGGCCGCCTCAGCCGATCAGCGGATCATCCTGGCGGCGGGGCTGGCAGCCACCTTTGCCGAGTCGGTCTCCATGGCCGCCGGCGTCTACACCTCTCAGCGGGCTGCCCAGGACTACTACCGAGGCCAACTGGAGCGGGAGAAGGAGCACATCCGACGGTTCGCCGCCATCGAGCGGGAGGAGATCCGCCGCATCTACGAGGGGAAGGGCTTCGACGGCGACCTGCTGGAAAGCATCGTAGACCGGATCACGGCCGACGAGGAGACCTGGGTCGAGGAGATGATGACCCAGGAGTTCAACCTCTCGCCCGTCGAGCAGGATCAGCCAGTTCGGCTGGGGCTGATCGTGGGGGGAGCGGCCATCGTCGGCTCCCTCATCCCTCTGATCCCCTTCGTCTTCCTGCCCGTTGCCCAAGCGGTGGTGGGGGCTCTCATCGTGGCCGGCCTCACCCTCTTCGCCGTCGGCTTCTACAAGGCGCAGGCGACGCAGGTGGGGGACTGGCGGCGCAGCGGGTTGGAGATGGCGATCATCGGCCTGGCATCCGCCCTGATTGGCTACATGGTCGGCTGGCTCTTCCGGGCGCCGGCCGCCTGAGAACCTCCAGAACCCCGGACCTCTGAGGTCTGCTATGGACACACCGCCAAAGAACGCTCTCAAGGAGGACTTGTAGCCCACCGGGGCTGAAAGCGCCCTCGACCGGTGACCTGCGGGAGGGTAGGCTGAATAGATACCAAAGAACGCGCTCAAGGAGGACTTGATGACCACCGACGCACAGTCACTCATCGCTCAGTATCAGGCTGAGGTTGAGCAGGGCAAGGCCACGGCGGCCACCTATCGGAACCTGGGATGGAGCTACCACGCCCTGGGGGAAGAGGAAAAGGCGCTGGAGGCCTTCCGGCAGGCAGCCGCGTTGGACGCCTACGATCCGATGGCCTTCTACGGGCTGGGGGTCATCTACCAGATCGTCGGGCAGGCTCGGTCGGCCCAAGAGGCCTTCCACCAGGCCGCCCGGCTGGTGAACCGGCTGCCCGACGAACGCCAGCGGACCATCATCCAGCAGATGATCAAGTCCAAGCTGGCCACGCTGACAGAAAGCTAGAAGGGGGTCCAGGGCATACCCGGACCCCCCACTCCCAAGCCGAGGCCCACCTACTCCCGGCCTGCAAGAGCACTGGCCCGTTTCACCAGTTGGACGAACTCGGCTACGTCGTCGTCCTCGGGGAAGAAGCGGGCTACCCGCTGGGCCTCCTCCAGTACGCTGGCCAGCGTGCTCCCCTGAGCCCAGTAGCTCTCCCGCAGTACCTCGGCGTACTCGGCCACCACGACGGCCCACTGGAAGTGGGGCGAGGCCTCGACGAAGGAGGGGGCCATCTCGCCGGTGGAGAAGTCCCGGCTGATCTCGCGCACTTCGCGGCTCTCCGGGTCCTCCCAGCGCAGGTAGATGGTGGCGATCCGCCCCTCAGCGCCCGGGTGCAGCTTGATCTCGTAGAGGGCGGTGACGCTGTGGCCGGCCCCCACCTCCCCGGCGTCCACCGTGTCATCGCGGAACGCCTCGTCGGCGATGGCCCGGTTCTCGAAGCCCACCAGCCGGTAGCGGGCCACCACCTCGGGGTTGAAGTCCACCTGCACCTTGGCGTCGAGGGCGATCACCTGGAGGGTGCTGGTCAGGTTCTCCAGGAAGAGCCGGCGGGCCTCCTGGAGGGTGTCCACGTAGGCGTAGAAGCCATCCCCGTTGTCGGCCAACTGCTCCATCAGCACGTCGTTGTAGTTCCCCATCCCAAAGCCGATGGTGGTGAGGGTGACCCCTTCGCTGGCATACCCCTTCACCTGCTCCCAAATGGACTCGGGGCCGGTGCGCCCGACGTTGGCCACGCCGTCGGAGCAGAGGATCACCCGGTTGATGGCCCCGGGCTTGAAGGCTTGGAGGGCCATCTTGTAGCCCAGCCGCAGGCCGGCCTCGACGTTGGTCGAGCCTTCGGGCTGCAGGGCGTAGATGGCGCTCAGGATCGTCTCCCGCTCCGCCCCGCTGGTGGGCTCCAGCACGACCCGCGCATCGCTCCCGTAGACGAC
This sequence comes from Thermoflexales bacterium, assembly GCA_015484715.1. Lineage (GTDB taxonomy): Bacteria > Chloroflexota > Anaerolineae > S140-20 > S140-20 > S140-20. Next base: position 5,150 of record WFUY01000131.1, read on the forward strand.
GATGGCCACGGAGTCGGTGGGGCGCAGTTGGTCCACCAGCAACTCCAGGCTCTGCTTCACCAGCTCCAGACGGTTCTCCCGGTCCATCGAACCGGAGACGTCAATGACGAAGGTGAGCGCCACGTCCTTGCGGGCCTCCGGCGGCACCGCATACCCCTGGATGCCGATGCGGAGCATCTGATACCGCTCCGTCTCGGTGAAGGGGGTGGGGGCACCGTCCACGTAGATGGCGAAAGCCCGGTCCTCGGGAGGGTAGCTGTAGCCCTGGTCGAAGTAGTTGACGAACTCCTCGACCCGGATGGCATCCTTGGGCGGCAGGTTGCCGTCGGTCACGTAGCGCCGGGCGATGGTGTAGGAGCCCGTGTCCACGTCCAGGGCGAAGGTGGAGAGGTGGTCGTCCTCCGTATCAATGAAGGGGTTGACGCCGTAGTTCTGGAAGAAGACGGCATCGTAGGCTTGGTCGTTGGGAGGGTTTCCCTGCGGGGTCGGAGATTGGCCAGCCTCTTTCTCCATCGGTGCTTCGGCCATGACGAAGGAGGGGGGCGCAGCCGTGGCCGCAGGAGCGGGAGGGAGCGGCTTCTGAGAAACCGGGGTCGCCGAGGGGGCACCACAGGCGGTGAGGAAGAGCGATCCGATGAGCAAGAGGGATGAGACCAGGAACAGGGCGGGTTTGCGGGTCATCGTTGTGCCTCCTTGGTAGTACAATTGCGATGTCAAGAGTGCCTTTCCATACCGTTCCATGCTCAGGCCGGACAGAAGGTTCACACCGGGCAGGGCATTCTGTCTCTGAAGACGCCGGAGGAGGCAGGAAGGTTCCTGCGACTTGACGTTCCCCCCAAACCGATTAGAATAGGCCCCGGCTGTTCGGGCACCTTTCAACGGGGAGGGTGAGGCTCCCGGTGGACTACGCATCGCTGGATGATCAGGTTCTGATGGCGCTGATCGCCCACGCGCAGGCCGACGCTCTGGGCGCGCTGTACGACCGCTATGGCCGGCTGGTCTTCAGCCTGGCCCTGCAGATCGTGGGCGACCACGCCGTCGCCGAGGAGATCACCCAGGACGTCTTCCTCCGCGTCTGGGAGAAGGCCAGGACTTACCGATCGGAGCAGGGAAGCGTGAGCACCTGGCTGACCAGCATCGCCCGCCATCGGGCCATTGACGTGCTGCGCCGGCAGCGCTCGCGGCCGGAGCACCAGGGGATGGACTGGGCGCTGGTATCGCCCGAGGCGCTGCCCAGCATCAACGGGCCAGAGGTGGCTACGGAGGCAACCTTTCGGCGGCAGCAGGTCCAGACTGCCCTGGCCCAACTGCCAGAGGAGCAGCGTCAGGTCCTGGCCCTGGCCTACTTCCGGGGATACACCCACCGCCAGATCGCCGAGGCCCTGGACCAGCCCCTGGGGACGGTCAAGACGCGCATCCGCCTGGCTATGCAGAAGCTGCGCCAGATGCTGCAAGAGGAGTAGGTGGCAGAAGATACATCCAATCCGTCGGGAGCCACGTATTACTGAATGAGGGAACGGTTGCCTGATTCCCTCGAAGATGCCGAACGATGTCGAAACACACTCCTTTCCTCGAACGCCTACCCGCCTATGTCCTGGGCTGCCTGGAAGAGGACGAAGCCCAAGAGGTCTCGGACCACTTGGCCGTCTGCCCGGCCTGCCGAGCCGAGTGGCTGGCCTATCAAGAGGTGGTCGGTGACCTCGCCCTGGC
>WFUY01000132.1 GCA_015484715.1 Thermoflexales bacterium
CGGCCACGGCGTGGGCCTGGGGGGCGATGGCGGGGTTGGCCACCACCTGGGTGATCCCCCAGCGGTCGCGCAGGTCAATGAAGATCAGCCCGCCGTGGTCACGGCGACGGTTGACCCAGCCGGCCAGGGTGACCGCCTGGCCCGCGTGCTCTGGACGGAGCTCTCCACACGTATGGCTCTTCATCATCGTTGTCCTCCCCCGGTGGGTTGAGTGGCGACAAACGGTCAAAACGAAGAGGACCGCCCCTCGGTTCCAGTGGGCGGTCCCCGTCGGTGTCGTCGTGAGCAAGACTCAGGCCATCAGCGCAGGCCAAGAACGGGCGGCCGCCCGGAGCGGTCCCCGTCATTATCGTTGTTCTTGCGGCCAGCGCTGTAGGCCCTCTCGATCATCTACAGGCTCCAACCGGCTTCACAACGGCTCCGTGTTGAAGATTATACCACGCTCCGCCGGAAGGTCAAGCGCCCTCAGTAGGTAATCACCCGGGGCAGTTGCTTCGCCTGTTCGACCCAGTCCTCCACCTGAGCTTGGGAAGGGAGTTGGCGCACCAGCCTCTTGGCCTCGTTCACCTCCACCAGCTTCCGGTAGAGGTTCTCGGGATTCCGCTGGGCCAGTTCCGGCACCGTGTCCACCCCGGCTGCCTCCAGCAGGTCGGCGTACTCCTCGCCGATCCCCTTGACGCGAAAGAGGTCTACACGGTTGACCCACTTGAGGATCAGGGTCTTGCTGATGCCCGTCTGCTCGGCGATCTCCTGGCGGCCCTGGGGGGTCGCCCCCTTCTCCAGCAGAGCCTCCGTCGTCTCGATGCCCGCCTCCTTCAGCTTCTGGGCGTAGACCTCTCCGATGCCTTCAACCGTCGTGAGCTTTGCCATAGCTCTCCTCCTTGTTCTTCGGCAAGCGTTAACGTCCGTGCGGTTCCACGCGCACCGCGCACACCTTGTACTCGGGGATCTTGGCTACAGGGTCCAGGGCCGGGTTGGTGAGGAAGTTGGCCGCAGAGTCCGGGAAGTGGAAGGTGGCAAAGACCAGCCCCGGCGCGACGCGGTCGGTCACCTGGGCCTTGGCGACGATCTCCCCCCGGCGTGAGACCACCTTCATCAGGCTACCGTCCTCGATCTGAGCCCTCTGGGCATCCTGAGGACTGATCTCGATGAGCGCTTCGGGGTAGACGGCCACCAGACCGCGAGCCCGCAGGGTCATCTCTCCCCCGTGCCAGTGGTAGAGGACACGGCCTGTGGTCAGCACCAGCGGGTACTCCTCGTCCGGCAGCTCGTCGGGCGGCACGTGCTCTACCGCCGCGAAGCGGCCCAACCCCCGGCTGAACCGGCCCACGTGGAGGATGGGCGTGCCCGGATGGTCCTCGCTGGGGACAGGCCACTGAAGTTGCTCCCCCGCCTCCAGCCGCCGGTAGGTGATGCCCGCGTAGATGGGGGTGAGCCGGTTGATCTCGTCCATCACCTCGGCCGCCGTCGCGTAGTCCCAGCCCGCGTAGGGGGCATCCTCGCGGGGGGTGACCGCCCCCAGGGTGATCATCCGCTTGGCCAGCTCGGCGATGATCCAGGAGTCCGGCTTCGCCTCCCCCGGCGGCTCGATGGCCTTGCGCACCCGCTGGACGCGCCGCTCGGTGTTGGTGAAGGTGCCCTCCTTCTCGGCGAAGCTGGCTGCCGGGAGGATCACTTGGGCGAAGCGACCGGTCTCGGTGAAGAAGAGGTCCTGCACCACGATGAACTCCGTCCGTTGAAGGGCGCGGCGCACGTGGTTCAGGTCCGGGTCGCTGACCATCGGATCCTCGCCGATAATGTAGAAGCAGCGCACCCGCCCGGTCTCTGCCGCCTTCAGCATCTCCGTGACGGTCAGCCCCACCTGATCCGGGAGGGGAACCCCCCAGGCTCGCTCGAACTTCTCCCGCGCGGCGGGGTCGGTCACCCGCTGGTAGCCGGGGTAGACGTTGGGCAGGCCGCCCATGTCGCAGGCTCCCTGCACATTGTTCTGGCCCCGCAGCGGGTTGACGCCGCCTCCCGGCACCCCCATGTTGCCCAGCAGCATCTGCAGGTTGGCGATGCTCATCACGTTGGCCACCCCGACGGTGTGCTGGGTGATCCCCATAGCGTACAGGACTGTAGCGGGCCGGTTCTCTGCCAGCATCCGGGCCGCTTCCTCGATCTGCTCCGCCGGGACGCCGGTGATCTGGCTCACCACCTCCGGCGTGTACTTCTTCACCACCGTCTCCAGCTCTTCGAACCCCTCCGTCCGCTCGGCGATGAAGTCCCGGTCGTGCCACCCTTCGCGGAGGATGACGTGCATCAGGCCGTTGAGCAGGGCGATGTCCGTCCCTGGCTTGTGGCGCAGGTGGAGGTCAGCGTAGTCGGCGATGTCAATGCGCCTCGGGTCGGCCACGATGAGCTTGGCCCCTCGGAACCGTTTGGCCCGGCGGACCTTGATCCCGATGACCGGGTGCTGCTCGGTCGTATTGCTGCCGATGATAAAGATGCACCGGCTCTCCTCGGTAATGTCCCGGATGGAGTTGGTCATCGCGCCACTGCCGAAGCTTGTCGCCAGACCGGCGACGGTGGCGCTGTGTCATAACCGAGCGCAGTGGTCTATGCTGTTCGTGCCCAGCACTTGCCGCGTGAACTTGTTGAAGAGGTAGTTCTCCTCGTTGGTGCACTTGGCCGAGGCGAGGACGGCGAAGGCGTCGCTGCCGTAGCGTGCCTTGGTCTCGGTGAAGTGACGGGCCACCACGTCCAGCGCCGTGTCCCAGTCGGTCTCGATGAAGGTATCCGGGTCGGGCGCCTCTCGGGGGGCGTCGGGTGTGGGGGATTCGTCTCCCGCCACGCGCCACTCGCCGCTGGCCACCCGCTCTTCGACCTGAGCCGGGTCCAGCCACCGGGCGCGGACCAGCGGGCGGGTCAATCGGTCGGGGTGGTGTACGTAGTCGTAGCCATAGCGGCCCTTCACGCACAGGGCCATACCGTTCACCGGAGCGTCGGGGGCACTGGTGACACGCACGATGCGCCCATCGCGCACGTTGAGGTCAAAGTTGCAGCCGACGCCGCAGTAGGAGCAGGTGGTGCGCACCCGGGTCACCTGGCTCACCCGCCCCAATCCGACGCTCATCTTGTCGTACAGTGCGCCGACAGGGCAGTAGGCCACACACTGGCCGCAGCTCTCACAGCCCGCATCCAGCAGGAACTGGTCCGCGCCGGCCACGAGCTTGGTCTTGAAACCTCGGTAGGCGAAGTCCCACACATCTCGGTTCTGAATCTCCCGGCAGGCGCGGATGCAGCGGCCACAGAGGATGCACTTGTTGCGGTCAATGAAGAGGAAGGGATTGGGGTCCGGGTCCACCTGGTAGGTATGGCGCTCCCCGCTGTGCTCGGGCCAGGCCACGCCGTAATCGTACACCAGGTCCTGCAGCTCGCACTCCCCGTTCACCTCGCAGGTCATGCAGTCATTGGGGTGATCGGTAAGGAGCATGGTCAGCGTGAAGATGCGGGCCTCGCGTGCCTCTTCGCTCTCCGTCTCCACGACCATACCTTCGGAGACCGGTGTGGTGCACGCCGTCTGTAGCCCTCGGGCCCCCTTGACCGACACGACGCACATCCGGCAGGCCCCCACGTTGCTCAGATCAGGGTGGTGGCACAGGGTTGGAATGGGGATGCCTGCCGAGCGGGCAGCCTCTAGGATCGTTTGCCCCTCGTGGGCGACCACCCGTCGGCCATTGATGGTTATCGTTACGCTCATCGCGTTCACCCTCCCGCGGTCAGATGACGATGACTGCGTTGAAGTTGCAGACTTCCTTGCACAGGCCGCAGCGCTCGCAGAGGTCCGGGTCTATGACGTGGGGCTGGCGTTTCTCCCCCTGGATGGCCCCGGCCGGGCAGTAGCGGGCGCACACCATGCAGCCCGTGCAAAGCTCCGCCACGATCTCGTAGGTGATCAGGGCGCGACACTTCCCGGCCGGGCAGCGCTTCTCCTCGATGTGCGCCCGGTACTCCTCCTCGAAGTGGCGCAGCGTCGAAATGACCGGCGAGGGAGCCAACTGCCCCAAGGCGCACAGGGAAGCCTTCTGCATCCCTTGGGCCAGCCATCGGATCTCGTCCAGGTCCTCGGGCTTCCCCTCCCCCGCCGTGATGCGCTCCAGAACTTCCTGCATCCGGGTGCTCCCGATGCGGCACGGGGGGCACTTGCCACAGCTCTCGTCGCAGACGAACTTGGTGAAGAACTGGGCGAACTCCACCATGCAGGTCGTCTCGTCGGCGATGATCATACCCCCAGAGCCCATCACCGCCCCTACTGCCTGGAGCGAGTCGAAATCCACCGGCGTGTCCAGGTGAGCCTCCGGCAGACATCCCCCTAGGGGGCCTCCCGTCTGCACCGCTTTGAACTGCTTCCCTTGGGGGATGCCTCCGCCCACGTCGTAGATGATCTCGCGCAACGTGATCCCCATCGGCACCTCGATCAACCCGGTGCGGTTGACCATACCGGTGAGGGTGAAGACGGCGGTGCCGGGGCTGCGCTCCGTGCCCAGGCCACGGAACCAGTCGGCCCCCAAGCGGATGATGCGCGGCACGTAAGCGTAGCTCTTCACGTTGTTGACGTTGCTGGGCTGTCCCCATAGCCCGGAGACGGCGGGATAGGGCGGGCGAGGCCGGGGTTGCCCCCGCTCCCCCTGGATCGAGGCCATCAGGGCGGTCTCCTCTCCGCAGACGAAGGCCCCAGCCCCTTCCGCGATGGTGATGTCGAAGCTGAAGTCGGAGCCCAGGATCCGATCGCCCAGCAGGCCCAGCTCCCGAGCCTGGGCCAGGGCGATCTTCAGCCGTTTGATGGCCAGGGGATACTCGGCCCGGCAATAGATGTAGCCCTGGCTGGCACCGATGGCGTACCCGGCGATGATCATCCCCTCGATCACCGAGTGGGGGTCCCCTTCGAGCACAGAGCGGTCCATAAAAGCCCCTGGGTCGCCCTCGTCGGCGTTGCAGATGACGTACTTGGGCCACTTCTGGGTCTGGCGGGCAAACTTCCACTTCAGGCCGGTGGGGAACCCACCGCCGCCCCGGCCCCGCAGCCCCGACTGCCTCACCTCTTCGATCACCTCCTCGGGGGTCATCGAGGTGAGCACCTTCTCCAGCGCCTCGTAGCCTCCGACGGCCAGGTAGTCGTCAATGGACTCGGGGTTGATCAGCCCGCAGTTGCTCAGTACAATGCGCAACTGTTTGCGGTGGAAGGGGATCTTCTCGTGGGTATCGGGGTCAACGAAGCTCAGCGAGTGCAAGGCGCGGCCATTTCCCCGGATGAGGATGGAGACGGCCTCGCCGACGACGACGCTCTTGCGCAGGGGGGCTCCCTCGAAGTAGGCCGCAAAGACCTCCGGCACGTTGCCCGCCACCGCATTTCCGTAGTTGATCCGGGGCCGGCCCCGCGCCTGGATCTCGATCATCGGCTCGTAGGAGCACATCCCCACGCAACCGACCTGACTGATCCTGGCTTGCAGGTTTCGCCTCTTGAGCTCTGCTTCGACCGCGGTCAGCGTTTCTCCGGCACCGGCGGCCAAGCCACAGGTTCCCATGCCGATGGTGATGTAGAGGTCGGCGTTCACCTTCTCCTGCCAGTGCCGTTTCGCCTGTTCCCGCCTGGCCGAAAGAGCTTCCCTTTCCGCTGCTACCATCTGGCTCTCCTTTCGCGAGGTCGAAGGGCGACCGGGTCGCTCCGGCGGCCTCCCCCTTCGCGCAGCCACAAGCCCGGCGGGCATCCCTTGTAGAACGCCCGAGGGCTTCACTGCCCGGGGGAGACTATCGGGCCCCGATCTGCCGTTTCACCCGGCGTACCAGCATCTCCGGTCGCATCCGACCCATCACGCGCTCGTCAAGGACGGCGACGGGGGCCAGCGCGCAGGAGCCCAGACAATAGACGATCTCCACGGTCAGTTGACCGTCCTCCGTCGTCTCACCGGGACCAATGTTGAACTCCTCCTCGACGGCCACCAGCAGGGTGGGTGTCCCTTTCACGTGACAGGCCGTCCCATCGCACAGCTTGAGCACGTGCCTTCCCCGGCGCTCCAGGTAGAACTGGGCGTAGAAGGTGGCCACGCCGTAGACCTTGGCCAGGGAGATTCGCAGCCTCTCCGCGATCCGTTCCAGGGCCTCCCTCGGCAGGTAGCCGTAGAGCGCCTGGGTCTGCTGCAAGATGGGGATCAGGGCGTTGGGTTGATCGGCATATCGGGCGAAAACCTCCTCCATCGGGGAGAGGTCAATGGCACCATTCCCACGGCTCATCTCAGCCCCCTTTTCTGCCTCGGATACGATCTGCGTTCTCGTGGCCTCTCGGTCTATGGCCACGGAGGCGTGGATTCCCCTTTAGGGCGGCGATGCCCCTGAGGGTCCTGCCACGAACGTGTTGGGGTAATTGATCAAGCTGCTTCCGCACGGGCTGGAGGATGATGACCTGGTAGGTCATCAGGGTGCCGGCGCAGGAGCGCTACCCGAGGATATTCTGGAGCTTCATCGCCAGCCCCATATCGCCGGTGACCTTGAGCTTGCCCTGCATAAAGGCACCGACCGGGTTCAGCTCCCCTCGGGACAAGGCAAGGAAGTCCTGGGCACTCATTGAGAGGGTCACGGTGGGCGAGGAAGGGCTGCCGGGCTCCAGCGTCGCCTTCCCCTCGGCCAGCGTCAACGTCCACTGGCCGCCGCCCTCCCCGGTCAGGTCGAAGAGGATGACGCCGTTGATCTCCTTGATCTTCGCCGGGTCCAGTTCGGTGAGGCGGTTCAATGCTTCCTGGACGGTTGTGGGAGCCATCGTTTCCTCCTTTTGCTTGTGCCTGTGGACGGGAACGGGTGATCGCGAGGCGGGGAGCAGAAATGCAGACCTCGTCGCCTTGGCCCCTCGTCGCCTCGCCACAGATAGTTTAGCGGTTTTGCCGCCCGTGTCAACTCCTCCTAACGCCCATCACACCCGTCGGCCACCCTTGAGTTCTCCTTGCAGGGCTTCTAGCTCATCCCACCTGCCCTCGGCCGCCAGACGTGCTTGCTCCGGCCAGGTTCCTGGGTCCGCCAGAGCGGTGAGGCCGGCCTCGGCGAGGATCTCCCGCAGCCGCTCGACATCGGTCTCGGCCAACTGGGCAAAAGCCATAATGCCGGCCTCCCGGAGCAGACGGCTGATCTTGGGTCCAATCACCTCGATGCGCGTCAGATCGTCGGGGGGCTGTGGTGCCGCCTCCACAGCCATGGCCT
>WFUY01000133.1 GCA_015484715.1 Thermoflexales bacterium
GACCCGCATTGACGTGCGGAACTATCTGGAGGTCAAGCAGCGGGCCGCAGCCTGTCACCAGAGCCAGATCATCGGGGGGCCGGGCACACGCAACTTCTACGGACGCCTCCCCCGGTGGCTGGTGCGCCGCTGGCGCTCGACCGAGACCTTCCACCGGGCCTACCCACCCTACGCCAACCGGCGCGTCGAGCGGGACCTGTTCCCTTCGCGAGATTGACATGCGGAGGCTGCGCCCTACGCCTGAGCGTCCGGCGAGCCCGTAAGGCGCTCTACCCTTCGCACGCTTGGAGAATGCAGTTTGAGAAAGGAGTGAAGTGCCTGCGATGAGCCATCTGAACCCCTTTGGAACCCGAACCCTGTTGAACCTGGGCGACCGGCAGGTCGCCATCTACCGACTGCCCACCCTGGAGGAGCAGGGGATCGCCGACATCTCCCGGCTCCCCTTCTCCATCCGCATCCTGCTGGAGGCCCTGCTGCGCCACGCCGACGGCCGGCTCATCACCGAGGAGGACGTGACGGCGCTGGCCCGCTGGGAGCCCCAGGCCGAGCACCGCCCCGAGATCGCCTTTATGCCGGCCCGCGTCATCCTCCAGGACTTCACCGGCGTGCCGGCCGTCGTGGACCTGGCCGCGATGCGTTCGGCGATGGCCCGGCTCGGCGGCGACCCCGCCCGCATCAACCCCCTGGTGCCGGTGGACCTGGTCATTGACCACTCGGTCCAGGTGGACCGCTTCGGCAGCACCCTCGCCTTGGCCTACAACGCCGAGCGGGAGTTCGAGCGCAACTACGAGCGGTACGCCTTCCTGCGCTGGGGGCAGCAGGCTTTCGACAACTTCCGCGTCGTGCCGCCGGCCACCGGCATCGTCCACCAGGTCAACCTGGAGTACCTGGCCACCGTCGTCCAGACCCGCACCCAGGACGGCGAGACGGTCGCCTTCCCCGATACGCTGGTGGGCACCGACAGCCACACGACGATGATCAACGGGCTGGGCGTCCTGGGATGGGGCGTGGGCGGCATCGAGGCCGAGGCAGTGATGCTGGGCCAGCCCTACTATATGCTCACCCCCGACGTGGTGGGCTTCAAGCTGACCGGTGCTCTCCCCGAAGGGGCCACCGCCACCGACCTGGTCCTCACCGTCACCCAGATGCTCCGCCGGAAGGGCGTCGTGGGCAAGTTCGTCGAGTTCTACGGCCCCGGCCTCAGTCGCCTGAGCCTGCCCGACCGGGCGACCCTGGCGAACATGGCCCCCGAGTACGGCGCGACGATGGGCTTCTTCCCCGTGGACGAGGAGACGCTGCGCTACCTCATCGGCACCGGGCGCGACGAGGCGCTGGTGGACCTGGTGGAACGCTACACCAAGGAGCAGGGGCTCTTCCGCACCGACGAGACGCCGGACCCGGTCTTCACCGACACGCTGGAGCTGGACATGGGCACGGTGGAGCCCAGCATGGCCGGCCCCAAGCGGCCCCAGGACCGCATCCCCCTGCGGGAGATGAAGCGCAGCTTCCAGATTACCCTGCGGGAGGCCTTCGGCAAGGCGGAGGGGGAGGCCGGCGTCCCCATCGCCTCCGACGACGAGACGGTGAGGCTGCGCCACGGCTCCGTCGTCATCGCCGCCATCACCAGTTGCACCAACACCAGCAACCCGTCGGTGATGATCGGCGCGGGCCTCCTGGCCCGCAAGGCCGTCGAGCGAGGATTGCGGGTCAAGCCCTACGTCAAGACCAGCCTGGCCCCCGGTTCCCGAGTCGTCGTCCGCTACCTGGAGGAGACGGGGCTGCTCCCCTACCTGGAGGCGCTGCGCTTCCACGTCGTCGGCTTCGGCTGCACCACCTGCATCGGCAACAGCGGCCCTCTGCCCTCGGCGGTGGCCCGGGCGGTGCAGGAAGGGGACCTGGTCGTCGCCGCCGTCCTGAGCGGCAACCGCAACTTCGAGGGCCGGGTCAACCCCCTCACCCGGGCCAACTACCTGGCCTCCCCGCCCTTGGTCATCGCCTACGCGCTGGCGGGCCGGGTGGACGTGGACCTGCTCAACGAGCCCCTGGGCTACGACCCCAACGGGGAGCCCGTCTACCTCCGGGAGGTCTGGCCTACCCAGGAGGAGGTTCAGCGGGAGGTGCGCCGGGCCCTCAACCCGGCCCTCTTCCGGGAGGAGTACGGCAACGTCTTCGCGGGGAACCCCCGTTGGAATGCCGTGCCCGTCCCCGAGGGGGACCTCTACGCCTGGGATCCCGCCTCGACCTACATCCAGGAGCCGCCCTTCTTCGTGGATATGCCCCTGGAGGTGCCGCCGGTCGAGCCGATCCGGGGGGCGCGGGTGCTGGCCCTGCTGGGGGATACGGTGACGACGGACCACATCTCCCCGGCCGGCGCCATCCCGGTGGAGAGCCCGGCCGGCCGGTACCTCATCGCGCGGGGGGTGGAGCCGCCGGACTTCAACTCCTTTGGCTCCCGGCGCGGCAACCACGAAGTGATGATGCGGGGCACCTTCGGCAACATCCGGCTCAAGAACCTGCTGCTGCCGGGCACCGAGGGGGGAGTCACCCTCTACCTCCCCACCGGTGAGACGATGTCCATCTACGACGCGGCGATGCGCTACCAGGAGGCCGGAACCCCCCTCATCGTGCTGGCCGGCAAGGAGTACGGCACCGGGTCCAGCCGCGACTGGGCGGCCAAGGGGACGGCCCTCCTGGGCGTCCGGGCCATCATCGCCGAGAGCTTCGAGCGCATCCACCGCAGCAACCTCATCGGGATGGGCGTCCTGCCCCTCCAGTTCCCCGAAGGGGAGGGCTGGCGGTCGCTGGGGCTGACGGGCCGCGAGGTCTACGACATCGAAGGGCTGGACGACTCCCTGCAACCCGGTCAGACCGTCACCGTCCGCGCCCGCTCCGAGGAAGGGGATGAGACGGTCTTCACCGCCCTGGTCCGGCTCGACTCCCCCATCGAGGTCGAGTACTACCGCAACGGCGGCATCCTCCAGACCGTGCTGCGGCAGATGCTTCGGAACCCCTGAGATGACTTGAGCACGTGCTGAGGCGTCGAGGAGGCGTTCCTATGTCGAGACGAATTCTTGTGAAAGTCACCCCCCAAGGCATTTTGGTGCCACGTCCTCTGATTGCTGCTTGGGGAGACGTGGAGGAGGTCGAGATCGAGCAGGGAACTGATGCCATCATCATCAGGCCCAAAGCTGGTCAGATCGAGCAACAGCGGTCTCAGATCGTTAACGAGATGAAGCAGGCAGGGCTGGTTGAGGATCTGCCTTGGGCGCTGCCTCCCAGCATATCCCCTGAAGAACGGGCATACCTGGCTGAGAAGCTGGGACGTGGTCGTCCCCTCTCTGAGGTGATCCTTGAGGATCGGGAGCAGTCCCTGTGATCAGCTACTATCTAGACACGAGCGCCCTGGCAAAGCGATATGTGGATGAAGTAGGAAGCCAATGGCTTCGTGACGTCGTGACCTCGGAACGCAGCCTTTTGCTGCTTACTTCGCGTTTGACCATCGTTGAGATGATCAGCGCGTTTACACGGCGGCTACGCGATGGGTCGTTGACAAGGCAGGAGTTCGTAAAGGTCCGCGACGCATTTCGGGAAGACTGCTTGGGCGAGTACCAGATCATGCCGCCTACTTTGGACATCGTTGACTTGGCGTGTTCTTTGCTGGAGCGGCATCCGTTGCGGGCTTATGATGCCGTTCACCTAGCAACTGCCCTCAGTGCGCATCTATTTTTGCACAAACGGGGCTACCGGGACCTTGTCTTTCTGTCCTCCGATGAGCGGTTGAACAGAGCTGCGTCTGCAGAAGGGCTGGCAGTAGATAACCCCAATCATCACTCGTAGCGCTTCACCGCTCTGACCACGGCGGTCTCATCGCAGTGGGGGAAGAGAGGGCACTTCAGGCAGTCCCGCCAGATCTTGCGGGGGAAGCGCTCCTTCTCGGTGACGGCGAAGCCCAGGCGCTCAAAAAAAGGGACGGCCCGCGTTAGGGCGAAGATGGTCGTCACGCCCAACGCCTTGCCTTCCTCGATCAACGCCTCGACGATCTTGCGCCCGATGCCGTTCCCCTGGTAGGCCGGCGCGACGGCCAGGGAGCGTACCTCGGCCAGGTCGGCATCCAGGATGACCAGGGCCCCGCAGCCGATGATCCGGCCCTCCTCCTCGGCCACCATCCAGGCACGGATCGTCTCGTAGATTTCCGACAAAGTCCGGGGGAGGACTTCTCCCCGCCGGGCGTAGTCCGTCACCAGCGCGTGGATGGCCGGACCGTCGTGTAGGGTGGCTTTGCGTATGCGCATCGGTCGCCTCCTTGCAACCTCCGTTGAGGGACACCAAGGGCACCAAGACCACCAAGAGCACCAAGACGGTCAGGTCTCTTCTCCCTTTGTGTCCTTCGTGTTCCTTGTGTCCTTCGTGTTTGTGGCGTCCGTCGTGTCCTCGGCAGCCTTCGTGGCCCGCCAAACCCCTATCCCCAGGCAGCCGGAGAAGGCCGGCGAGGGACACCAAGGGCACCAAGACCACCAAGAGCACCAAGATGGTCAGGTCTCTTCTCCCTTTGTGTCCTTCGTGTTCTTGGTGTCCTCTGTGTTCTCGATGGCCTTCGTGGCCTATCCCGATGCCTCTTCCAGGATCCTGGGCAGCTTCTCCAGCAGTTCGTCTACCTGCTCCTGGCCGATGATCAGGGGCGGGATCAGGCGCAGGACGGTGTCGCCGGCGTTGACCAGGAGCAGCCCCGCCTCGTACCCCCGCTCGACGACTTTCTTGGCCGAGACCGTCAGCTCCAGGCCCAGCATCAGCCCCCGCCCCCGGACTTCGACGACGTGGGGCAATTGGGCCTCCCGCAGCCGGCGCACCAGCGCCTCTCCCTTCTCTCGCACCGACGCCAGGAAGGCCGGGTCGGCGATGCGCTGGAAGACCCGGAGGGCGACGGCGGTGACCAGCGGGCCGGCGGCGAAGGTGCTCCCGTGGTCCCCCGGTCCGATGACCCCGGCGATGGCCTCCGTCACCAGCGTGGCCCCGATGGGCAGCCCCCCTCCCAGCGGCTTGGCCAGCGTCATCAGGTCCGGGCGGACACCGCTGGGCTCGTGGGCCCACAGCGTGCCCGTCCGCCCCAACCCGCACTGGATCTCATCGAAGATCAGGGCGGCTCCGTGCCGGTCGCAGAGTTCCCGCAGCCCCTGCAAAAAGGCATCGTCCGCCGGATGGATGCCTCCCTCCCCCTGCACCGGCTCGACGATGACGGCGGCGGTGCGGGGGCCGATGGCCGCCTCGGCCGAGGCCAGGTCGTTGAAGCGGGCGAAGACGACGTCGGGCATCAAGGGGCGGAAGGGAGCCTGGTACTTCTCCCGCGCCGTCAGGGCCAGGGCCCCCATCGTCCGCCCGTGGAAGCTGCCGGTGAAGGCGACGATCTGGGTCTTTCCCGGCCCAAAATGGGTCCGTGCCCACTTGCGGCTGAACTTGATGGCTGCTTCCACCGCCTCCGTGCCGGAGTTGGCGAAGTAGACCCGATCGGCGAAGCTGTGCTGGACCAGCGCTTCGGCCAGGGCGACGTGGGGGGCGGTGTGGTAGAGGTTGCTCACGTGGATGAGGCCGGCAGCGGCCTCCTGGAGGGTGGCGACGATCTCCGGGTCGCCGTAGCCCAAAGCGTTGACGGCGATGCCGGCCACCCAGTCGGTGTAGCGCCGGCCCTCGCTGTCGTAGAGGTAGACCCCCTCACCCCGCGTCAGCACGAAAGGGGGGCGTGGGTAGGTGGGCACCAGGTAGCGGGCCTCGGCTTCGATCACTTGGCGAGCGTCCATTGGGTTCACCTCCTGTGGGATGGGTTGTGTTTTGCATATTGTGGTTGCGGAAGGGAAGGGGCAGGCCGGTTGCCGGTCACGCCCCTGGCGGCGGCGTCACCCGCGTGCCCTGCCCCGTCCGTAGGCCGTCTAGGTTGGTGATGCGCACCTGGCAGACGCCCTGCTCCAGCCCCGCCAGGGCCGCTCGGACCTTGGGGACCATCCCCCCGGCGATCACCTCCTGCTCGATGAGCTGCCGGGCCTGCGCCGGTGTCAGCTCCGGCAGCATCGCCCCGTCCATCAGCACGCCGGGAACGTCGGTGACGAAGACCATCTCCTCGGCCTTCAGCGCCACCGCCACGGCTGCAGCCACCTGGTCGGCGTTGACGTTGTAAGGGCCGTCGGCCCCCAGCGAGATGGGGGAGAGGACGGGGACGATGCCCTGCTCCAGCCAGGCCCTCAGCACCTCGGCCCGGACGGCGACGGGACGCCCCACCCGGCCTAGGTCTCCCCCCGGCAGGGTCAGCCGCTCCACCCGGACCAGCCCCAGGTCCACGCCGCTGAGCCCCAGGGCCTGGACGCCGGCCCGCAGCAGGGCCACGACCAGCCGCTTGTTCACCCGGCCTGAGAGGACCATCTCGGCCACCGCCAGCGACGCCTCATCCGTCACCCGCAGCCCCTCGATGAAGCGGGGTTGCAGCCCCAGCCGGCGTTGCAGCGCTGCGATCTCCTTGCCTCCTCCGTGGACGATGACCGGCGGAGCCTCCAGCCCGGCCACCACCTCGCCCAGACCGGCCAGAAAGGCGTCATCGTCCACCTGATGGCCTCCGATCTTAAGTACCCGCGTCATCGTCGTCACCTCGTATCGGTTGCATCGCCGTCGGTCACGCTTCCAGACCCATCGTCTCCGGCAGGCCGGCCATCACGTTCAGGTTCTGGAGGGCCTGACCGGCGGCTCCCTTGACCAGGTTGTCCAGCGCCGTGATGACCAACAGGTGGCCCACCTCCGGCAGCGGGTGGAGGGAGAGGACGCAGCGGTTGGTGCCCACGGCGTGGGCCAGGGTGGCCGTCTGGCCGGGTGGGAGTACCCAGACGAAGGGCTCCTTTTTGTAGGCTTGAGCGTAGAGGGCGTGGGCGGCTGCCGTGTCCAGGGGGTCGCGTAGGGGGACGTAAAGGCTGCTCAGGATGCCCCGGCTGACGGGCAGCAGGTGGGGGGTGAAGAGGATGGGATAGGGGGTGCCGGCCAGCTTTGCCACCTCCTGCTCCATCTCCCCCACGTGGCGGTGCACCCGCCCCACGCTGTAGGGGGCGAGGTTCTCGTGGACGGCGACGAAGTGGGTGGTCGGGCGGGGCCTGCGTCCGGCCCCGGAGACGCCCGACTTGGCATCCACGATGATAGGGCCGTCGGCGACCAGGCCGGCTTGCAGGAGCGGGGCCAGCCCCAGGAGCGTGCCGGTGGGGTAGCAGCCGGGGTTGGCGACCAAGCGGGCGCCGGCGATCTGCTCCCGGTAGAGCTCCGTCAGCCCGTAGACGGCCTGAGGAAGCCAGGTCGGGGCGGGGTGCTCCAGCCCGTACCAGCGGGCGTAGGCCTCCGGCGTCGCCAGGCGGAAGTCGGCGCTCAGGTCAATCACCCGGATGCCGGCCTCCAGGGCCCGCACCGCCGTGGGGGCCGACGCGCCGTGGGGCAGGCAAAGGAAGACGACGTCGGCCTGGGCGGGGTCGGCTTCCTCGGGGTGGACCAATGGGACCTCCCAGGGCACCGGATAGAGGTCGGCCAGCGTCTGGCCGGCCGCGCTCTCCGAAGTAGCGAAGACCAACTCCGTTCGGGGGTGGCGGCGCAGGAGGCGCAGCAACTCGAACCCTGTGTAGCCCGTCGCGCCGTAGACGCCGATGCGAACCATCGTTCTCCCTCCCTGTCTCGTGGGTTGAATCAAAAAACCCTCCAGACTCTCGGTCTGGAGGGCTTTGGAAAGCGAACCCGTGCAGTGTCAGCGCGTCCCCGAGGCAGGCCAAAGCCGACGTCCAGACCGAAGGTCTGGCGTCTCAGGGCGAGGGCGACGGCCGGCCTGAGCAAGCGTTGCTGAGATCTCGGGGAATCGTCTCGAAGAGGACACGCCGGTTCTCCTGTCGGATTCCAGGGCTGCTTGGGAGGATATTATAGCACAGATTGAGAGGAGGACAAGTTGATCTGCTGCCACCAAGCCGGGAGCGCCTGACCGGCCGGCTCCCGGATCACCTCGTCGGCGTAGGGGCTCAGCGGTGTCTCCTCAGGGTTGATCTCGATCAGGTAGGCCCCCCGTGCCTTCGCCAGTCGGGGAAGGGAGGCCGCCGGTTCGACGACAGCCGAAGTGCCCACCACCAGCATCACCGAGGCCCGGCCTGCGGCGGCCCACGCTTGTTCCAGCACCCCCTGGGGGAGGGCCTCGCCAAACCAGACGACGTCGGGCCGCAGGAGCCCCTCACACCGAGGGCAGCGGGGCGGCAGTTGGGGCAGAGGGACCCGCCGATCCTCGGCCTGGTAGGAACAGCGGGTGCAGCGCACGCGCCAGAGGCTGCCGTGGAGTTCTACCACCCTCTGGCTGCCGGCCGCCTGGTGGAGCCCGTCCACGTTCTGGGTGATGAGGGTGAAATCGGGCAGGCGTCGCTCCATCTGAGCCAGCGTCTTGTGGGCCGGATTGGGTCGGCAGGCGGCGACCAACTCCCGCCGCCAACTGTAGAACTTCCAGACCAAGCGGGGATCGCGGGCGAAGGCGGTGGGCGTGGCCAGGTCGGTCGCCCGGTAGGAGCGCCAGAGCCCGCCGCTCCCCCGGAAGGTGGGAACGCCGCTTTCGGCAGAGACGCCGGCCCCCGTCAGGACGACGACAGGGCCGCTCAGCAGGTCGGCCAGCTGGGAAGAAGGGCTCACGGATGCCTCCTGTTGAAGGCGCCCGGCCCCTTCGCAGGGCCGGGCCCCTGGATCACCCCTCCGATACCCACGGGTCTATCGCCCGTTCGTAGCGGAGCAGTT
The DNA here is from genome assembly GCA_015484715.1 of Thermoflexales bacterium. GTDB lineage: Bacteria > Chloroflexota > Anaerolineae > S140-20 > S140-20 > S140-20. The sequence continues at coordinate 8,779 of WFUY01000133.1, forward strand.
CACTCTCCTCGAAGAAGAGGTCCAGCTCAAAGGCCGCCGTCTCCGGTCCATCGGAGCCGTGGACCAGGTTGCGTCCGATCTCGATCCCGAAATCGGCCCGGATGGTGCCGGGGAGGGCCTCGGCCGGGTTGGTCGCCCCCATCGTCCGTCGGGCGATGGCGATGGCGTCCTTCCCCTCCAGGGCCATCACCACCACCGGCCCTGAGGTGATGTAGGCGACCAGAGGCTCGTAGAAGGGTTTGCCCTCGTGGACCGCGTAGTGGCGGCGGGCCAGGGCCTCGTCTATCTGCATCAGCTTCATCCCGACGATGCGCAACCCGCGCCGTTCAAAGCGGGCGATGATCTCGCCGATGAGGCCGCGCTGAACGGCGTCGGGCTTGATGATGATCAGCGTGCGTTCCACATTGACCTCCTGCGATGGGGTGTGGGTTAGGAAACAGACTACCCTCCCGCAGGTTAGGGGATGGCTTCGGACGCGAACCGATCAAGCTACCGGGTTCCCGTGCCGATCCGGCCGTTTAGCCAGCCTGCGGGAGGGCATAATCTTAGACGACCAGGAGGGCCTGCCGGTAGGCGGTCAGGGCCTTTTGAAGCTGACCGTCCTTCATGTAGGCATCCCCCAGCGTCAGGTGGACCTGGGAGAGTTGCGGCTGCTGCTGGACCGCCTGCTCCAGGTCGCCGATGACGGCTTCCAGCAGGGCCGAAGAGCCGATGAGGTGGCTGTACTCCGCCAACGAGGCCTCGTAGTCGCCGACCTGCCAGAGAGCGCGGGCCAGGGCCAGGCGAGCTTCCACGTCGTCTTCGTCGGCGGCCAGGCGGGCCCGGATGGCCGCGATGGAGGTGGGCTCTGCCGGCACCTCCACGGTGGGTGGTGGCGCTTCGGGAGGCGGCGGGGACGGCGCGGCCTCGACA
>WFUY01000134.1 GCA_015484715.1 Thermoflexales bacterium
GGGGAGAGGCCGACGAGCTGACCCACGCCTACGCCATCTCCGTCCATCGCAGCCAGGGGAGCGAGTACCCGGTGGTGGTGATGCCGGTACTGACCCAGCACTACCTGATGTTGCAGCGGAACCTGCTCTACACGGCGGTGACGCGGGCGAAGAAGCTGGTGGTGCTGGTGGGGAGCTGGAAGGCCCTGCGCATCGCCGTGCGCAACAACAAGGTCGCCGAGCGCCACTCAGGGCTGAGCCTTCGCCTGGCAGAAAAGTGAGACCTCCCAGACCCCGGTCTGACACGGGACGGTTTCGCGTCGGAAACGCGCCTAACCTGCGGGAGGGTGAATGGTTGCGAAAGGCGGTGATTACCCACAAAGGAGCGAGAGAGTGGTCCGTAGCAGGCCGTCCACGAATTTCCCACCAATGCACGAATGAGGCGGTCCTTAATTCGTGTATTCGTGCCCCATTCGTGGACGGCTAGTCTCCCTATCTCCAAAGATATGGGTAATCACCGCTACGGAAGGAATTGACCGAAAAGCCGGAGCGTGTTATACTGGGGTTGTCCCTTCTCCCAACCCAACGTCGTCTCGTCCCTGGAAAGCTAGATGCTCATCGTAGACGCCCACGAAGACCTGGCCTACAACGCACTCACCTTCGGTCGTGACTACCGGCGTTCCGCCCTGGAAATTCGGAAGCAGGAGGTGGGGAGCTGGGTGCCTGAGGTCACGGGACAGTGCACCCTGGGGATCCCTGAATGGCTAGACGGCGGTGTCGCCGTCATCTTCAGCACCCTCTGGACGTTGCCGGCCCGCCGCTCCTGGCACCCCGCCTTGCAGAGCTACCGTGACCCGGACGAGGCCCATCGGCAGGCGATGGCCCAACTGGACTGGTACCACCGCTGGGCCGACGAGGATGAGCGGATCGCTCTCATTCGGTCCCAGACCGACCTAGATCAGGTTCTCTCCACCTGGCAGAACGGGTCCCAGGCGGGGACCGAGGGAGATGACCGACGTCAGGTGGGGTTTGTCATCTTGATGGAAGGCGCCGATCCCATCCGCACTCCGGCCGAACTGCCGGAGTGGGTGGACCGGGGGGTGCGGATCATCGGCCTTTCCTGGGGGGCGACCCGGTACGCCGGGGGCACAGGCGAACCCGGCCCTCTGACCGACTTGGGGCGGGAGCTCCTAGACGCGATGGCGGACCTGGGGCTCATCCTGGACCTGAGCCACGCCGCCGAGGAGAGTTTCTTCGAGGCCCTGGATCGCTATGAGGGCCCTGTGATCGCCAGCCACGCCAATCCTCGTCGGCGGGTACCCGGTGATCGTCAGCTCTCGGACGTGATGATCCGCTACCTGGCCGAGCGGGATGGCGTCGTCGGCATTGCTCTCTACAACGCCTTCCTCCGTCGGGACTGGAGCCGAACCGATCCCCCCGATCGGGTGACGGTGATGGATGTGGTAGGGGCGATAGACACCGTCTGTCAGTTGGTGGGCGACGCCCGGCATGTAGGGCTGGGCACCGACCTCGATGGGGGGTTCGGCGCGGAGAGCACGCCGGCCGGCCTGGATACGGTGGCCGACCTGCCCCGCATCGCCGAGGCCCTGGGCGAGTATGGCTATCAGCCCGCCGATGTCGAAGCGATCATGGGGGAGAACTGGCTGCGCATCCTACGGTCTGCGCTCCCTTAACCTGCCACCCTTGTGCGCCGGGCATCGGATTGCGCGGATACCCAGACAATGTTCTGAGAGCCCTAGAAGGAGGCGCGGTATGGCTGTCGTGCTGGTCATTGACGACGACCAAGAAATCGCCGAGATGCTCAGGCTCTTGCTCACTGCCAGTGGATTTGAGACTTACATCGCCCTGGAAGGCCAGGAAGGGCTGCGCAAGGCTGCAGAAACCCCGCCGGACGTGGTGCTGTTGGACATTATGATGCCGGACCTGAACGGTTGGCAGGTCTTTGAGCAGCTTCAGCGACAGTTCTCCGTCCCCATCATCTTCGTCTCCGCCTACGATAACCGAGCCAATCTGGAACGCGCTAGGCGGATGGGGGCCACCGATTTCATCCGCAAGCCCTTCCGCCCGGAAGAGTTGATGGCCTGCATCCACATGGCCTTGGAGCGGCGGAGGCTCGATCCGATCCACTGAAGATGCCCAGCGCATCCAACAAGGAGGCCCGATGAGTAGATCCTCGACAACCCTGCTCCGCTTTCTCCAAGAGGAAAACGCCCGCCTCCAGGAGGAGAACAAACAGTTGCGCGAGGAACTGGCAGCCCTGCGGGACTACCTGGACGGGCTGCGGTTGCTCCAGCAGGAAGCCCGTCGGATGACGGAGGAGGCCGACCTGATGCCCTTGCTGGATAAGATCCTCTACGCGGCCCTCACCGTCACCGACGCAGCCGACGGCTCTGTCCTGCTTCTGGACCCGGAGACCGACGAACTGGTCTTCGCCGTCGTGCACGGCCTCATCCGGGAGCAGTTGGTGGGCTACCGGATCCCCAAGGAGACGGGGATCGCAGGATGGGTGGTGACCCACGGCAGTCCCCTCATCGTGAACCGCCCCCACCTGGATCGCCGCTTCTCCCGGCAGGTGGACGAGCAGTTCGGCTTCAAGACCCGCTCGCTCCTCTGTGTACCAATGATGGGTTCTGAGGGGAAGATCGTCGGGGCCATCGAAGTGCTCAACAAGTTCTCCGGTCGGGAGTTCACCCAAGCCGACCAGGACCTGCTGATGGTGATGGGGTACATCGCCGGCAGCGCGTTGGAGATGGTGTTGAACAAGTTCGAGGCTCAGTAGGAGGCATCCTTATGGACCCGCAAGCCCGGAAGAAAGCCCTCCAGATGTTCACCTACGGCCTTTACGTGCTCACAGCCCGTCACGGCGAGGACGTGGTGGCTTCTACCGTCTCCTGGGTCACCCAGACCTCGTTCCAGCCTCCGCTGATCGCCGTGGCCATCAAACAGGCGTCCCAGACCTATCGGGTGGTGCGCGAGGCAGGAGTCTTCGCCTTAAACATCCTGGGAGAGGGGCAGAAGGCGCTGGCCTCGGCCTTCTTCCGCCACGCCCCCGTGGAGGGAGAGACCGTCGGCGGCCATCCCTTCACCACCGGCTCCACCGGAGCGCCGCTCCTCACGGAGACCCCCGCCTACGTGGAATGCCAGGTCCTGGAGTGGGTGGAGCGGGGCGATCACCACCTGGCCGTCGCCGAGGTGGTGGACGCCGGCATCAACTTCGAGGCGGCCCCCCTCGACCTGCGAAGCACCGGTTGGAGCTACGGGGGGTAGCTGTTATGGAGAGTTTCCTTGCCTTCCTGGAATGCCCGGAGTGTCGAGAGCGCTACGACGCCCATCAACTGCAGACGGTCTGCCGCTGTGGCTCGCCTCTCCTGGCCCGGTACGACCTAGAGCGGGCTCGGACAACCCTCTCCCCGGACCTCCTGGCCGACCGGCCCGCGGACCTCTGGCGCTACGCCGAACTGCTCCCGGTGCAGGACCCAAGCCAGATCGTCACGCTGGGGGAGGGCGGGACGCCACTCCTGCGGGCCGACCGGCTGGCCGAGGCGCTGGGGATGAGCCACCTCTACATCAAGGATGAAAGCGGTAACCCCACCGGGAGCTTCAAAGCCCGGGGGTTGGCGATGGCCGTCTCTCGGGCCCGGGAGTTGGGTGTCCACTCCTTCGTCATCCCAACGGCCGGCAACGCCGGCGGTGCCCTGGCCGCCTACGCCGCCCGCGCCGGCCTCACCGCCCACGTCTTCATGCCCGCCGACGCCCCCCCCATCAACCAGATCGAGGTCCGGCTGGCCGGCGCGACCCTCCACCTGGTCGAGGGGCTGATCTCCGACGCCGGCCGGGAGGCCGCAGCGATGGTCGCCACCGAGGGCGGGATGGACGTCAGCACGCTGAAGGAACCCTACCGGCTGGAGGGCAAGAAGACGATGGGGTATGAGATCGTCGAGCAGATGGGATGGCGGGTGCCCGACATCGTCCTCTACCCCACCGGCGGCGGCACGGGCCTCATCGGCATCTGGAAGGCGGTGGAGGAGATGGCCGCCCTAGGGTGGATTGACGACGCCCGGCCCCGGATGGTGGCGGTCCAAGCTGCCGGATGTGCCCCCATCGTCAAGGCTTTCCACGAGGGCGCGGAAGTCTCCCAGCCCTGGCCCGACGCCCGCACCCTGGCCGCCGGCCTGCGCGTCCCCAAGGCGTTGGGGGATCGGCTGATCCTGCGGACGCTGCGGGAGAGCAACGGAACGGCGGTGGCGGTCTCCGATGACGCGATCCTGGATGCCCAACGGGAGCTGGCGGAACGGGAGGGCCTCCTGGTCTGCCCGGAAGGGGCGGCCACCTTGGCAGCCCTGCACCAACTTCTCCAGGAGGGCTGGATCGCCCCGCACGAGCGCGTGGTCCTGCTGAACACCGGGAGCGGCCTGAAGTACGCCCACCTCCTGGAGTAACGGCCAATCTCAAGCCTCGTGGTGAGAAGGGGGTCCCGCCTTGGACGGCTCGCTGTCCTCCACTCCCCATTCCCCGGTCGGCCAGAACCCTTCCCGACGCCAGGAAAGCGACCGCTTGCAGCGGCGGGCCGAGCAGTTAGAAGCGGTGCTTCGCCTGGGCCGGGAGATCCTGACCGTCTACCCGCTGGAGGTCCTGCTCCCCCTGACCGTCCGGCTGATCCACGAGACCTTCGGCTACTTCCACGTCGCCATCCTGACGGTGGACTCCCGTCAGCAACGGCTCCTCTTCCGTTGTGCCGCCGGTGGGTACGCCGATCGCTTTCCCTCGGACTACCGCCCTCCTCTCGGCTACGGCCTGATCGGCCTGGCCGCGCAGACCGGCCAGACCATCCTCTCCAACGACGTCCAGCGCGACTCCCGCTACGCAGCCTGCCCGGCTGTGGACACGGGATCAGAACTGGACATCCCGCTGAAGGTGGGGGAGCGGCTGCTGGGGGTTCTGGACCTGCAGGACCCCCGCCCCAACGCCTTCGACCCGGACGACATCCCGGTGCTGGAGTTCCTGGCCGACCAGGTGGCCCTGGCCATCGAGAATGCCCGGCTCTACGAGGCGGAGCAGCGGCGCACCCGTCAACTGAGCGCCGTGATGCTGATCGCCCAAGCGGTGAACAGCTCCCTGGATCCGACCACGGTGCTCCAGAGAGCGTTGGAGCGCACGCTGGAGATGGTGGGGCGACCCTTGGGATGCATCTACCTGTACGATCGGGAGCACCACCGCCTCATCCTGCAAGCCCACCACGGGCTTCCTCCCGAGTACGTCGAAGCGGTCCGCTCCCTGCCCTGGCCCTTCCCCACCCTTCAGTCCCTGCTCCAGGCCGGGGCAGAGCCGATGCTCAGCCGGGCGCTTCACCACCACGTGCCCGAATGGGGAGAGGCGCGACGGCGCTACCGAATCCACACCCTCAGCACGGTGCTCCACGTCCGGGAGCAAGTCGTCGGCCTGCTCAGCATCGCCGACGGTCCGGTGGATGAGGAATTGGTCTCCCTGATGGAGGCGGTGGCCAACCAGATCGCCGTCGCCGTGCAGAATGCCCTGCTCCACCACCAGGTCCAGCGCTCCGAGGCCCGGTATCGTCAACTGGTGGAGCGGGCCAACGACGCCATCGCCGTCTTCGATCCTGAGGGCCGGTGGGTCATCTGCAACGAGCGGGCGGCCGCGATGGTGGGCCGTTCCCGAGAGGAGATGTACCGTCTGCCTGTGACGGCCCTTCTGCCTCCTGAAAGCCTCTGGCCGGCGCTCCGCTTCGCCGCCCGCCTCCGGCGTCGGGGGCGGGCCGGAGGGCTGGAGATCGAGGTCCTGCACGCCGACGGCCACCGCATCGCCGTCGAGGTGAGCGGCGCGGTTCTGGACGACGGCACCTACGAAGTGATCGCCCGCGACATCTCGGAGCAGCGGGCCCTGGAGCGGCTGCGGGAGGAGCTGGTCCATATGGTCGTCCACGACCTGCGAAGCCCGGTGGGAACGCTGCGCAACAGCCTGATCCTGCTCCAGGACGCCCTGGAAGGCCGGCTGTCTCAAGGGGACCCCAACCAGCTCCTGGAGATCGCCCACCGGGCCACGGGCCGGATGGCCTCGATGATCTCCACCCTTCTCGACATCCACCGCCTGGAATCGGGCGCCACCTTCCTGGCCAAGCAGCCCACCGATGTGAGGGCCTTCATCCAGGATGCGCTGGAACAGATGGGCTTCCTGGCCCATCGCAAGGGGGTTCGGGTCCACGCCCCCCTGCCCCCCTACCC
>WFUY01000135.1 GCA_015484715.1 Thermoflexales bacterium
ATCAACAACCCGCTCCAGGCGATCCACAACAGCCTGCACCTGATCATGCGGCCCAACCTGAGCCCGGAGAAGCGCTACCGCTACCTGATGATGGCCCAGGAGGAGGTGGAGCGCCTCATTGACATTGTGCGGCGGATGCTGGAGTTCTACCGTCCCTCGCGGGGGCGCATCGTTCCTACCGATGTCAACAAAGTGGTGGAGAACGTGTTGGTGCTGACCAACAAGCGATTGCAGCACGGGCGGATCCGTGTGCACGCCGACCTGGATCCGAACCTGCCGCGCCTGCCCGCCGTCCCCGACCAACTCACCCAGGTCTTCCTGAACATCGTCATCAACGCCATCGAAGCGATGCCGGACGGGGGGGACCTTTGGATCAGGACCTGTTGTTCCGAGGATGGCGAGTGGGTTCTGACCCACTTCACCGATACCGGTCCGGGCCTCGACGAGACCGCCATCGCCAACATCTTCGAGCCTTTTTACACGACGAAGAGCACCGGGACGGGGTTGGGACTTTCCATCAGCTACGGCATCATCGAACGGCACGGCGGGCGCATCGAGGTCGAAAGTCGGCCCGGTGAGGGGGCCACCTTTACGGTGCGCCTGCCGGTGGAAAGGCCATAGCGGCGCTAAGCCGGGCAGCTATGGAAAGCTGTCTTCCTCGGTTCTATGTGCCATCGTAGAGCGGGTTCCCGTACCCGCCACCACAGAGCGGGTTTCTGTATCCGCTTGAGACGGCAACGTTTGTTGGAAGGCGCGTATGGATGAGAGAAGTCGCAGACCTCGGGCAAAGCCCAGCGGCCAGGCCCACATCCTGGTGGTGGATGACGAACCGGCAGCCCGCCTCTCCTTGGCCGAACTCCTGACGCTAGAGGGGTACGACGTCACCCCAGCGGCTGGCGGTGAGGAAGTCATTGCCCTGCTCACGGAAGAGAGAGCGCGTTTCGACCTGGCCGTCGTGGACCTGAAGATGCCGGGGATGGATGGCCTGCAGGTCGTAGAGGCGCTCCGCCAATACTCCCCCGACACCGTCGTCATCATGCTCACCGCTCACGGGACCTTGGAGACGGCGGTCCAGGCGATGCGCCAGGGGGCCCACGACTACTTGCTAAAGCCGGCCAACGTGAACGAGATCCTGGCCAGCGTGGCGGCCGGCCTGGAGAAGTACCGGAGGATGCAGCGGCGGCGGGAACTTCTATCCTTAATGGAGCGCACCCTCTCCGCCCTGGCAACGGTGGAGCAGGGCCACACCCTGGAAGAAGAGACGGCTCTGGAGATCGCGGCCGAGGCCGACCGTTTCCTCCAGAGCCGAGACATCCTGGTGGATCGCCAGAAGCATCTGGTCACCCGGCAAGGAAAACCTGTGGACCTGACGCCCACCGAGTTCGACCTGCTGGTGACGCTGATGTCCCATCCCGATCAGGTGATGACCCCCCAGGAACTGGTCCAGGCCGTCCAGGGCTATGAGGCCGACGTATGGGAGGCCCGCTCCATCATTCGGGTGCACATCCGCCGGCTTCGCCAGAAGCTGGAGCCGGACCCCGCCAACCCCTCCTACATCGTCACCGTGCGGGGTGCCGGCTACATGTTCTCCTCCAGCCCCTAACGTCGCCAGCGGTAGTCGCGCCGCAGGGCCGCCTTGAAATCCTCGATCACCCCTCGCTTCCCCTCGATCCACCACTGGTCCAGCCGAGGCCAGCGGTAGAGGAGCAACGCGCGAATCTGCTGGTGGTGCGGCGTCTGGTTCCAGCGGTGAACCTCCGCGTATGCCCTCCGTACCCACCCGCTGTTCACATCAGCCCAGGGTTGTACTTGGTCCGTCTCCGTGATGAAGACGGGGACGTGACGCCAACGGCCCGGGATCAGGTCCATAAAGGTCCGATAAGCGTAGAAGTGGTAGTACTGCCAGGTCAGGGGAGCCTTCTGGAAGGTCTCCCGGCTCGTGATCAGGCCGGGATCTGTGCCGTGGGTGTAAGTGTGTAGGACGATCCCATCCAGGGCGACGATGTAGGCCAGCATCTCCCGGAACCAGCGACCACAATCGCTGCCCGGCCCATAGTAAGGGTCTATGGCTCCCGGACAGACGATGGCGTTGGGCTGGACCGCTTTGATGGCGGCGTAGACCCGGTTGAAGCAGCGGGCGTAGCCCTGGGGGGTGATCTCCCGACCGCCGACGCCGTTCCGATTGCCCGGCCACTCCCGAGGATTGTTCATCTCGTTGCCGATGACCCAGATGTGGCAGCCGTGACGGGGATCGTTGGGGTCTATGGAACGCTCCACCCAGCGGGCACAGGTGGCGGCGAAAGCCTCGTACAGAGGGGGGTCAGGGATCGTCC
>WFUY01000136.1 GCA_015484715.1 Thermoflexales bacterium
GGCAGTGATCACCGCGCTGAAGCCCAAACCGGCCGTGGCCGTGGGTGGCACGGCGATGGCGAAGTGGTCCAACGGCCCGCCGGTGACCGTGATCGTCCCGGTAGCGTCGGTGATGGAAGCCGAGGCCTGGGCCTGCACGCTCCCCAGGCCCGTCGTCGTCGCCTGGAAGGTCGTCGTCGGCCCCACGGTAGGCGATACGGTGCCGATCCCCCCGTTGACCGACCAGGTGACGGCCTGGCCGGCGATCAGGTTGTTGTTGGCATCGTAAGCGGCGGCGTGGAGGGCCCAACTCTCCCCCACCAGCAGCGTCTTGTCGCCGGCCTCGCCGCCCCCGCTCTCGGTGATCACGACGGAGGCGACAGGACCCGGCACAACGATGAGGGTCGCGGTGGCGACCAGTGTGGGGGTTTGCTGAGCCGTGGCGGTGATGATGGCGGTGGTGGCGGTGATGGCGTGGAAGGTGGTGGAGATCCCGACCAGGGGGGTGATGGTACCGTTGACGCCGGAGGGAAGCGTCCAGGTCGAGACCTCATAACCTGTGGTCACCGTGCCGCTGACACCCATCGCGTAGAGGACCAGCGACTGGCCCGAGGTGATGGTCGCGCTCACGATGGGATTGCCGCTGGCATCTTCGATGCGCAGGCCGGTCGCCCCTCCGGCGAAGAGAGGGGCCAGCGGAGGAGCCTGGACCGGTTTGGCCCTCGGCACCCACCAAGGAGGCAAGGCCGTGGGCCGGCCTCCCTGGCCCCCTAAGGAGATGGCGACCCACTGCCCCACGTCCGATGTCAACGCCGAAGCAGGCTCGGCAGCGAGGGCAGCACCGACGCCGCTGCCCAAGATGTTCAGTACCAACGTGGAAACGAGCCCAACCCGGACGATGCGAGAGACAAAGGCCAATCGCCAGTTCATCATACCCCCCTCCCGTCGGACTACCCAGAGATCCTCTTCCCATTGTACCACAACTTCCCCAACGCCACTGTTAGAGAGAAGTTAAAAAGCTGTCTGAAAAGGTTTAGCCGGAGCCAACTTATCCACAAGGCGTGAAAAGGAAAGCGCGATGCACACCCACAGTGCATCGCCTCCCTACGGGGCACCAGACACCTCCAGGGCGCGGTAAAGGCAACGAGTCCGGCAATCACTCCAGCTATCCGTCAGGAGGCCGCTCCAGAGCCCACAGATGGGTGAAGACCAGGGCCAGTTTTCCCGTCTCGCCCCGCTCCAACGCCCAGGCATTGGCCGTCTCGAAGTCCCGATGGAGGTCTTCGAGCATCTGCAATTGCAGCTCGGCCGGCTCGGCTGAGAAGATCACGATGAGCGTCGTGTGCCGCCCTGGGATGAAGCAGAGCCATCGCCCCCCCTCGATCTCCGTGCGTTTCATCCCTGCGCCGAAGACCTCTTGGGTGAGGCTGCGGAAGCTGCTGAGCATTGGGACCAGGAGCCCTGTATCCACCTGGAACTTCCCGACCTCTGCCAGGGGGACGCCGCTGGCCGTTTCGTAGATGGCGTAGCTGAGGATGCGGGCGGCGTGCTGCTGTCGGAGGAAAGTCGTCCTGCCCTCCACAGCCACAGCCCGCCACGCCCCGGAGCCCGGCATCTCGATCAGCGCCTGTTCGATGGCCTGCCGCTGCCGTTGATAGTGGCTGTAGATCTCTTGGAATTGCCGCCGGTTGATGCGCCCCTCGGCGAACTCTTGGACGATCCGCACCGTCTTCTCCCGCAGCCGGCGGAGGAACTGCCGGGCCTCGGCAGGGGTCGCGGGCATCTTCGTCGCCTCGGAGGTATCCGGTGTAGGCCGAGAGGGCGAGGAAACCGGCGGGACGGTGAAAGGGGGTACCGATGTCGAGGAGGATGGACGAGGTGAACGCGGCGGGTGAGAGGACGGACGATGCGGAGGCTTCGTCCTCGTTGGAGGGGAAGGTGGTCTTGGTTGGCCGAAGGAAGAAGGGCCGGAGACCGAGGGGACCGCCGAAGCGGCTCTCAGAGTAGGTTGTGCTTTGGGTCGCGTCTCAGCCGTCGTCGGTTGTTCTGCCGTCTGAGCTTGTTCCTGAGGTCGCTTTTTCCGCCAGCTTTTGAGGATCCGTCGAAATCGGTCTGTATCTCCCACAGTCCCCCCTTATCTCGACGCACGTTGCCTGTTTCCGATGAAGGTCTGACATCCCAACACCATTCTAACATAGTCGAGGAGGGCTGTCAACAAGGAGAACCCGGCGTTGGACCAAAAGTTGACCAAATGGCCCTATCCTCAACCGTTGCCCTCTCGCGCCTGGAGCTCCGCCTGCCAGATGATCCTCGCCAGCCGCTCCCGAGCCGCCTTCAGATAGCGGGTGTAGGTGCCCCCCGTGATCGCCAACCCTAACCCCCGCAGGTAAGCCTCTACCTCCCGGCGGCTCCGGCCCTCGATGTACTTCTGACAGAGAATCAGGTACTCAATCCACTCCGAGGGAGGAGGAGTGGGAGGACCAGACCTCGTGTTGGGACAGAGCGCCTCCACCTGCCTGACCAGGAAGCCCCGCAGGACCTCGGCCCGCTCGTGCACGGAGTTTCCCATCGGAGAGGTTCCCCAGGTCCGGGCCAGGGCCTGGAGCTCCCGCTGCACAACGGCGAGGGTGAAGAGCCGGCTCTCGGCCAAGGCTTGGTCCTTCCAGAAGGTCGCGTGGCGGAAGAGACGATGGATCTCTTGCCGGATCACCTCGTAGGAAGCGACCCGCCGGGCCTCCTGGGCGATCTGGGCGAACTCCGCCTCGGCCGTCTTCAGGGCCTGCTGGGGGTTGGGGGCCTTCAGGATCTCCCGCTGCAGCCGGGTGAGCCGCCGGCGGTACTCGACGAGCCAGTGGGGGAGGAGCGCCCGGTCCAGCAACACCCGCCCCCAGTCGAAGAGGGTGTGGGTGAGGATCACCAGGCCGATCAGCGAGGAGACGGCGATGGGGGAGACAGAGCGGCCACTGATCCAATAGGTCAGGTGGAAGGCCAGGAGGTAGGAGGAGACGGCGATTGCCGTCCCTGTGAGGGCGTGGAGGAAATCTTCCCAGAGGATCTGGTTCCGCACCAGCGCCCCGTAGATCACGATGCCGCGCATTATGAGGAGCAAACCTACGGTGCTCATCAGGTCGCCGATCTGCTCGGGCAGGGGTTCTGACCGTCGGGCATAGGCGACTATGAGCATCGTGATGGCGACGGCTACAAGCGAGCTGCCCAGCCACAACCACTTGAATCCCTGGCGGCACGGCGAGTTCTTCGGGCTCCCTCGGTACAGGCGGAACAACAGTGCTGTGCTGATCCACATCGTGCTGGGGTAGTACACTCCATACAGGTAGAAGGTCGGCTTGTTTGCAGGAACGACGTAGGGTTCAAAGGAAGAGCCCGGTTGAACCCGATGGAAGCTCCAGATCAGCTCGGTGAAGGTGCCGGCCAAGGCGATGACGATGGCGTAGAGCAGGAGGAGGGGAAAGAGCACCTGTTCCCAGAGCGGGGGGCTTCGCCATTGGCCCTCTTCGGCCCCCAAGAAGACAACGACCTGTAGCCAGAGGATACCGGTGATGGGAACGCCCCACCAGGATGCTCTGTACCAGAGGAGGTACTCTTCGGCGGTGGACGCGACGCTTTGGATGGCCATGCCGAACATAAAAAGCGCAGCCAGTCCCATCGCTGTGCTCGTCAACAGTGACGGCAGGTGCCACCGCCAGAGGGACTGGCTCTCCTCCCGACGGGATGGCAAGTCGCGGGTGAGGAGGTAGAGGCTAAACCAAAAGAAGAGGCCGGCCGCCAGGTTCTCCAGCCAGAAAAACACCGTGTACGGCATCTTCAGCCCCCTCTGTTGACGGGTCGGGTGGAGGGCGGGTCCGCTCAGCTCCCGCCGATTCCCGCGAGGTGAGAGATCGTCTGGATCATCGGGGCCGGCATCGGTGTTCGCGGCGGAGAGGCGGAGGATGTCTGTCAGGATGGGCCCGGCATCGCCCGGACGGACGGAGGGACGTGCGGGGGACGACGGACGCGAGGTTGAGCAGGACAGTGTGACGCCGGAGACCTCCGTCCTGGGCTCCTGCTACGATACTACCACAGAAAAACTGCGGTGGACTACGGATTTTGTTCAGGTTGGTGTAGTGGACTGCGGGAGAAGGGCGAAAGCTTCAGAAAACTGCGGAAAACTTCGGAGAACTGCAGAATCCTGCGCGTTACTGCGGGAAACTGCGGAGACCGGCGATGCTCGCATCAGGTGTCCGTACAACGCCATGTTACCACAATGGAGAGACCGATGCGGTCAGAATTCGGCTAGAAATAGCGCATCGGCGGCGGGGGGATGTTCGTTGGCGTGGATGCATCCGGCGCTGGCAGCGGTTGTTTCACGAGGAGGCCTGACCTGGTGATTACCCATAAGTGAGCGAGGGGATGGGCTGCGGTAGGCCGTCTACGAATTTCTCACGAATGCACGAATGGGGTGGTTTCTAATTCGTGTATTCGTGCCCTGTTCGTGGACGGCTGATCTCCCTACCCCCAAGATATGGGTAGTCACCAAGACCCTGACGGCTGGCCTTTCGCCGAAGATTGTGCTATACTGTCGGCCCACCATTCCTATCGCGCGGGTACCTATAGCCTACCTCCCGCAGGTCACCGGTCGAGGGCGCTTTCAGCCCCGATGGGCTATTTGAAGCACGATTTCGCGTCGGCAACGTGCCTAACCTGCGGGAGGGTGAACAGTTACTCGCGCGGAAGCGTCATGCACAAGCATGCACAAGGAGGAAGCGATGCGGCGCTTTAGGGGGCTTCTCATCGGTCTGGGAATCCTGCTGGTGGTCCTGGTGATCGTGGGGCTGGCTTGGCGGACGGTGATCCGGCGCTCCTGGCCGCAGACCAACGGCATCGTCGAGGTGCCGGGGCTCATCGAGCCGGTGGAGATCATCCGCGATCGCTGGGGCGTGCCCCACATCTACGCCCAGAACAGCCACGACCTCTTCTTCGCCCAAGGGTATGTCCATGCCCAGGACCGCTTCTGGCAGATGGAGTTCTGGCGGCGGATCGGTAGCGGGCGGCTCGCCCAGATCCTGGGGGAGGATGCTTTGGAGAAGGACCGCTTCATCCGTACCCTGGGCTGGCGGCAGGTGGCCGAAGCCGAGGTGGCGCTGCTGGATGATGAGACCCGGGCGGCGCTGGACGCTTACGCCCAGGGGGTGAATGCCTACCTGGAGGAGCATCGGGGCCGGCTGGGCCTGGAGTTCACCGTCCTGGCTCTCAACGGCACCCGCTTCGAGCCGGAGCCCTGGACGCCGGTGGATTCGCTGACCTGGGGGAAGGTGATGGCCTGGGACCTGGGGGGCAATCGCAAGATGGAGCTTCTGCGGGCCCGCCTGATCGCCCAGGTGGGCCTTGGCCGCCTCCACGATTACCTCCGCCCCTACCCGGGGGACTCGCCGGTCATCGTCCCCTCGGAGGTGAGTTGGCGGCGGGAGGATGTGGCCGGGCTGGACCTGCTGGCCCGACGGTTGGGTGAGGGGCTGGTCCTGGGCCACGGCATGGGCATCGGCAGCAACAATTGGGTCGTGTCGGGCGCGAAGTCGGTCACCGGGATGCCCCTGCTGGCTAACGATCCCCACCTGAGCATCCAGATGCCTTCCATCTGGTATGAGGTGGGGCTGCACTGCGGGGAGCGGTGCCCCTACAACGTCGTCGGCTTTTCCTTTGCCGGCGTGCCCGGCGTGATCATCGGCCACAACGAGCGGATCGCCTGGGGGGTGACCAACGCCGGCCCCGATGTGCAGGACCTCTACGTGGAGAAGATCAACCCCCAGAACCCGGACCAGTACGAGTACCAGGGAGAGTGGGTGGATATGGAGGTCCGCTACGAGGAGATCCAGGTGGCGGGCCGGGAGGAGCCCCTGGTCATCAAGGTGCGCAGGACCCGTCACGGCCCCATCATCAACGACGTCGTTCACGGCCCCGACGAGGCGTGGGCCTACGGCTGGCAGCCGCTGGCCTTGCGCTGGACGGCGCTGGAGCCGGGCACCCTCCATCAGGCGGTGCTGGCCCTGGACCGGGCTCAGAACTGGGAGGAGTTCCGGGAGGCCCTGCGTTTGTGGGACGTGCCTGCCCAGAACTTCGTCTACGCCGACGTGGAAGGGAACATCGGCTACCAGTTGCCGGGGCGCATCCCCATCCGAGCCAAGGGGGATGGGAGCATGCCCGTGCCGGGCTGGACGGGGGAGTACGAGTGGGTGGGGACGATTCCCTACGAGGAGTTGCCCTCCCGCTTCAATCCACCGGAGGGGTTCATCGTCACGGCCAACAACGCGATCGTGGACGCGGGCTACCCCTACCTGATCGCCCGGGAGTGGGCTGCCGGCTACCGGGCACGGCGGATCACCGACCTGCTGATGGCCCAGGAGAAGTTCTCGGTCCGGGATTTCGCCCGCATCCAGAACGACAGCTACAACCTCTCGGCCGGCGAGGTGTTGCCCTATCTCCTGAGCCTGCAGCCGGAGGAGCCGGAGCTGGCCGAGGCGCTGGAGCGGCTGGCCGACTGGGACCTGCAGATGCGTCGGGAGAGCGTGCCGGCCGCCATCTACGCGGCTTTCTGGACCTTCTTGATGGAGGACACCTTTGCCGACGAGCTGGGCCAGCGGCCGGGAGGCGGGGACGAGGAGATGGTGGCCATCCGTTACCTGCTGGAGCGGCCCGACAACCCCTGGTGGGACAACGTGACCACGCCGGACCGGGTGGAGACGCGGGACGAGGTCCTGCTGCAGGCCCTGGCCGATGGAGTCCGATGGCTGCGGGAGAGGCTGGGGGGGAAGATGGACCGGTGGACCTGGGGGCGGATCCACACCGCCACCTTCCGTAACCAGTCCTTGGGGAAGTCGGGCATCCGGCTGATCGAGGGGCTCTTCAACCGGGGGCCGGTGGCGGTGGATGGGGGTACGGCCATCGTCAACGCCACCTCCTGGAGCGCTCGGGAGCCGGCCGAGGTCGTCGGGGTCCCCTCAATGCGCCAGATCGTTGATCTGAGCGACTTTGAGGCCTCACTGTCCGTTCACACCACCGGTCAGTCAGGGCATCCCTACCATCCCCACTATGCCGATATGATCCCCCTCTGGCGGGATGGAGAGTACCATCCGATGCACTGGGAGCGATCGGCCATCGAGGCGGATGCCGAGGGGGTGTTGCAGTTGGTGCCGGTGGGGGGCGGAGAATAGGCTGCCGGCGTGCTCATCGCTTTCGCCGACGCTCTCCGGCCTTGGAATCCTCTGGGCCCGGACCCTCGGTCCGGGCCGTTTTCGTGCCGTTTCCCGCCACCTCTCTGTTCGCCTCTAACCGAATTCCAACCAATATCTTACCAAATTCTAATGGCATCGGTTTTCGCTCCGTGATAGGATGGCGTTGTACCCGCAGATCGTACCTCCGCCGCACTCCCCGTACCACGCTCACCTCCGCACCCAGAGCGCGGGTTTTCAGCTCCTCTCCGTAGAGGAGACTCGCCGAAGTCCAGTTCTGAAACTTGCCTTGCACCTGATCCGCCAACGGAGAGAGCCAGAGATGGCTCACACGGTGGTCTTCTGGCTGGAGAACATAGCGGCCGGCCTCTTCCTTTGGTTCAGCCTCTACCTTCTCACTCGGGACTTGCCGGCCCGCCGGGGGGAGACCCGATCCCCTTGGTGGTGGCACTCACCGTCCCTGTGGGCCGGTACAACGATGGGACTAGTGGCGCTTTTCATGTTCGGCGTGGCCATCCGAAGCACGATGCCGACGGTTGAGAAGTACATCCTCTGGCGTAAGATGACCTGGTGGGGTATGCCCATCACCGGCGCCCTCTGGCTGCGCATCATCATCTTCTTAGGCGTCGAGGAAGGCCGCTGGAAAAGCTCCCCGCTGTGGGAACAGGTGCTTTTCCCTATCATCCTGCTCTACGCCTTCTTCGTCGCCCTGGCCGGCACCTTCACCGAGTTGATCTGGAGCTTTCGCGGCACCTATTCAGCCTTTCTCCTCGAACCCTTCGTCATCCCTGCCAACAAGCCAGCCTTTTACCTGTATGGAGCCTACTACCCTGGGATTATGTGGGCCAGCGCAGTATTGCTCTTCCGCCTATACCGGGGAGGCCAGGAGGATTCGCCGCGCCGCCAGGGGTTCAAGTGGATGTGGCTGGGGGGCACGTTCCTGGCCGTCGCCGTGACGGTGATCATCGTGGCCTACACGTGGAGGCCAAAGCCCATCCCCGAACAGGTCGGCGACCTGACCGGCACGGTAGGATTGGTCCTGATCATGCGCGGCATCGTGATCTACGGGGCGCTGGTGCGGAACCAGATCCTCTGGGAAGATTTCCTCCACGCCCTCACGGGGACAGCAGTTGCTGTCTTCTTTTACCTCTTGGTCTTCCACCTCGCTCATTGGATCGGCGGTCGCCCCGTCCCTCCTGTCGCCGTCTCCTCGCTGATCGGCCTGGTGATCCTCACCCACACCCTCTTCGACTGGGGGCGGGTGTTGCTGGACCGGGCGCTCCTCCCCCAC
>WFUY01000137.1 GCA_015484715.1 Thermoflexales bacterium
GCACTTCCGGTCTCCTCCAGGTCACCGTGCGCGACCTCCAGGGAACGGGGGGGCGGGCGCTGGGACCGGCCCTCCTTACCCGGCGGGCAGACCCCAGGCCGATCATCCCCCGGCGCCCGCGCCGGGGAGTCACACCTACACCGTCCAACCCGGCGACACCGTCCAGAGCATCGCCGACGCCTTCGGATTGCAGCCCACCACCCTGATGTGGTCCAACCCCGCCGTCGAGACGGCCCCCGACCTCCTGCGCATCGGCCAGGAGCTGATCATCTTGCCCGTGGACGGGGTCTACCACACCGTGGAGGAAGGCGACACGCTGGAGAGCATCGCCGAGAAGTACAAGGTCGAGGTTTCCGCCATCGTCGAACTCTCCTACAACCGCTTGGAGCCCCCCTACACCCTGGAAGCGGGGATGAAGCTGATCGTGCCCGGCGGCAAGAAACCTTACGTGCCCAAGAAGGTGACCAACTACACCGGGCCGGTGCCCCAGGGAGCGCGTGGGACCGGACGCTTCCAGTGGCCGGTGCTGGGCGTCATCACCCAGAGCTACTGGTGGGGACACCGGGCGCTGGACATCGCCGCCCCGACAGGAAGCGCGGTGCTGGCCGCCGACGGTGGGTTCATCAGCTTCGCCGGTTGGACCGACATCGGCTACGGCTACCTGATCGTCGTGGACCACGCCAACGGCTTCGCCACCTACTACGCCCACCTGAGCAACATCTACGTCACCACCGGCCAGGCAGTCAGCCGGGGCCAGGTGATCGGGGCCGTGGGCAGCACGGGGAACTCCACGGGGCCTCACCTCCACTTCGAAGTCCGCTACAACGGTGCGCAGCAGAACCCCTGGGCCTACCTGCCTTGAGGGCGGCGATGAGCGCGGATCGGGTGCCCCTCACGACCGGTGAGGACTTGGAAAAGCAGCTCCAAGAGGCCTCGACCCCCGTCCTCGTGGCCTTCTGCGCCTCCTGGTCCGGTCCCTCCACGATGCTCTCCCCCCTGCTGGAGGAGATCGCCCAGGAGCAGGCCGACCTCCTCCAGGTCGTCAAGGTGGATGTAGACGGGGCGAGGCACCTGGCAGCCCACTATGGGGTAAAGCAGTTGCCGACCCTGCTCCTCTTCCGAGAGGGCAATGTCGTCGCCCGCCTCATCGGCTACATGCCCCGAGAGCGACTCCTCTCTCGCCTCCTTCCCCTCATCCGCCCTGAGAGCAGCCCTTAGAGCAGCCGTTCACAGTTGCCTTTCTCCCCACAACGTGTTACAATTTCAACCACCACTTATCCAATTTCCCCTCTCAGGAGTCCGAGATGCGGAACGCAGCTCTGGCCTATGCGGAGTCTCAGCGAGACGCCTTCCTCACCCAGCTCTTCGACTTCCTGCGCATCCCTAGCGTGAGCACCCAGCCGGCCCACCGCCCGGACATCGAACGGGCAGCCCGGTGGCTGGCAGACCATATGCGGGCCATCGGCCTGACCCGGGCCGAAGTCCTCCCCACCACCGGCCACCCCGTCGTCTACGGGGAGTGGCTGGAGGCCGGCCCCCAGGCCGAGACCATCCTCATCTACGGCCACTACGACGTGCAGCCCCCCGATCCGTTGGACCAGTGGCTCTCCCCGCCCTTCGAGCCCCAGGTCCGCGACGACAACCTCTACGCCCGGGGAGCGGCCGACGACAAGGGCCAGCTCTTCATCCACCTCAAGGCCGTCGAGTCCTACCTGAAGGGGGCGGGTCGGCTTCCCGTCAACGTCAAGTTCATCCTGGAGGGCGAGGAGGAGAGCGGCAGCGGCGGGCTGGAAGCCTTCGTGCGGGCCGAGCGGGATCGCCTGCAGGCCACCGCCATCCTCGTCTCCGACAGCCCGATGCCCTCCCCCCAGCAGCCGGCGCTCCTCTACGCTTTGCGCGGGCTCACCTACATGGAAGTCACCGTCCAGGGGCCCGACCACGACCTCCATTCGGGGAGCTACGGCGGTGCGGTGCGCAACCCGGCCGAAGCCCTCTGCGGCGTCCTGGCCCGCCTCAAGGACGAGGAGGGCCACATCACCATCCCCGGCTTCTACGACCGGGTGCGTCCCCTGGAGGCCGAGGAGCGGGAGGCGCTGGCCCGGCTGCCCTTCACCGAAGCCCGCTTCCTGCAGGAAACGGGCGTGCCGGCCCCCTGGGGCGAGGCCGGCTACACCGTCCTGGAGCAGATCACCGCCCGTCCCACGCTGGAGATCAACGGCCTCGTCAGCGGCTACACCGGCCCCGGCTCCAAGACCATCATCCCCGCCACCGCCGCTGCCAAGGTCAGCATGCGGCTGGTGCCCGACCAGGACCCCGAGGAGATCGCCCGTCTCTTCACCGAGCACGTCGCCCGGCTGATGCCTCCCCAGGTCCGCGCCACCATCGAGACCCGTCACACCGCCTGGCCGGTGCTCATTGACCGCCACGCGCCGGCGATGGAAGCGGCCGCCCGCGCCCTAGAAGCGGTCTTCGGCGCTCCCCCTGTCTACACCCGGGAAGGCGGCACCATCCCCATCGTCGCCACCTTCCAGCGCCAACTGGGCGCTCCCGTGGTGCTGATGGGATTCGGCCTGCCCGACGACAACCTGCACGCCCCCAACGAGAAGTTCCACCTGCCCAACTTCTATCGGGGCATCGCCGCGTCCATCCATTTCCTGGCCGAGATGGGGGCGCTGAGGACCGGATGAGAGAGAAGGAGAGTCGGCGACCAATCGTTCTCCTTCCGTTGTAGACCCGTATACCCTTTTTGTGGTAAGATAGCGGGTAGCTGTTCACCCTCCCGCAGGTTAGGCGCGTCTCCGACGCGAAACCGTGCTTCAAATAGTCTATCGGGGCTGAAAGCGCCCTCGACCGGTGACCCGCGGGAGGGTAGGCCATAGATACGATAACGGCACCGTTCGTCCGCCCATTCTGAGTTGTCGAGGAGATCTGGTGATGCACCGGTTTCATCGTTTCTGGACCCTTCTGTTGCTGATCCTCCTGGGCGGGACCATGCTGCCCGGAGCCGCCCTGGCTGCTCCCCAATCTCCAGACCGGCGCCTCGCCTGGGAGGGAAAGGATGCCGCCTGTGCCCGTCAGATCGTCTGGGACGGAAGGCTGCGCTGTCTCGACTACCTCTTCACCACCCCGGCCTCGGTGATCGCCCTGCTGCGCCTGCCGGCCACCCTTCCCCCCCTGGAGGTGGAACCCCTGGAGAACGAGGCGATGAAGGAGATCCTCCCCTTCACCTACGCCTACGTCAACCAGAACAACGTCCCCGTCTACCGCCATCCGGCCGAGGGCGTCGCGGGCGCTCCCCCCAAGCGGATCCTGGAGTACGGCTACCTCTGGGTGAGCGTCGAAGGAAAAGTGACCTACGAGGGAAGCCAGTGGTATCAGATCAACGAGGGTGAGTACGTACCCGCCTCGACCTTGAGCCTCTACGAACCCTCCCGCTTCCGAGGCATCTTCCTCCCTACCCAGCCGGCCACCCC
>WFUY01000138.1 GCA_015484715.1 Thermoflexales bacterium
CCACAACGCCGAGGTGGCCGTCGCCGCTCTCCTGACGGAGTTGCTGAGCCGGCGGTGGCCGGGACGGCGCCGGCCTCCCCTCCTCGTCTGCGCCCCTCCGACGGCCGTGGGGGAGTGGCCGGCCGAGGTCACCCTCTTCTGCGACCTGGAGGAGCCCGAGGCCCTCTCCCGCCACTTGGCCCCGGCGATGCTGACCCGTCTGGAGGAGAAGGCCCTGGCCGCCGCCCGTCGGCTCCCCCTCCTGCGGGAGCGGTACGCCCGCGACCTGATCGCCGAGGTGGCCGTCTCCAACGCCCTCTACGCCCTCTCCACCGGCCTGGCCGAAGTGGTCCCCATCCTCGACCTGCCCCTCAACGTGGCCGACGTCGTCGTGCTGACCAAGAACCAGGCGATGATGGCCTACCGGCTGGCCCTGGCCATGGGGCTGGAGGCGGACTGGCGGCAGACGGTGCCCGACCTGGCCGCCGTCGTCGGTGGGGGGTTCCTCTGGCGGCAGGTAGCCCGCCAGCTCGTGGGCCTCATCCCCGTCTGGGGGCTGGTGCCCAAGGTGACCGTTGCCTACGCCGGCACCTACGCCACCGGCCAGGCCATCTACCACTGGTGCGCCACCGGGCGGAAGCTGGAGACCGAGGAACTGAAGGCCCTATACCAGCAGGCGCTGGCCGAGGGGCGGAAGGTGGCCTCCCGCCTGATCGAGCAGACGAAGCGGGAGGACCGGCTGCGCCTGTCCCGCCCGCGTCTGCGCCGGGGGCGGCGCTGCCCCTCCTGCGGCGAGCGCAATCCCCGCGACGCCCTCTTCTGCGCCTACTGCGGCACCTCGCTGGAGGGGAGGGCTTCCTCCTGAAAAACCCTAGGAGTGGCAGGGGCCGTTGTGCGGGAGGGGAATCTGTGCTATAGTTGGTCTATGTGAGCGATAGACCTGGGGTTGGAAGGGGGAAATTTGACCGAGGACCTGCTGCACCAGCTGATCCATCTCTTGGACGAAGGGGGCGTCCATACCTACCCAGCCCTGGCCCAGCGGCTGGGGATCGGCGAAGCGCTCCTGGAGGGCATGCTCCAGGACCTAACCCGGATGGGCTACCTGAGGGCTGTAGGCGGTGTCTGTGACACCCGGTGTGCCGGCTGTCCCCTAGCCTCAGCCTGCGCTGTGGGCAGGCCGGGCCGTATCTGGGTGCTCACCGACCGAGGGCGACGTTCCGTCGAGCGTGAGGCAGAAGCGTCTGAACAAATCGAACAGGAGGTATGATGAACGTCAGGGATAAACCATCGTGGGCCGTGTTGCTGCTTGGTGGCGGACTCTTCCTGCTCTTGATGATCTGGACAGGGAGTGGAACGTCGGCTCTAGCCCCCGCACCTTCTCCTCCGGAGATCCTCTCTACCGACGGTAGCCGTTTGGGCTCCTTCTCCCCGTCCAGGCCCGCGATAACCGCCACAGCCCCCTTCACCCTCTACCTGCCCGCCATCTTCCGACCCCCCGAACCGATCACGCCCAACGACACCTACTACAGCAGCTACCAGTGGAACCTGCGCCAGATCGAGGCCCCTATGGGCTGGGCGCTCAACACCGGCAGCGACGGTGTGATCATCGCTGTGTTGGACACCGGTGTGGATCTGACCCACCCTGACTTGCAGGGGAAGCTGGTTGCCGGCTACGACTTCATCAACAACGACAGCGATCCATCGGACGACCAGGGCCACGGCACCCACGTGGCCGGCATCGCTGCCGCCCTCAGCAACAACAGCCGAGGTATCGCCGGAGTCTCCTGGGGGGCCAAGATCATGCCGGTCAAGGTGCTGGGCGCGGACGGCACGGGTTCTATGTCCGCCATCGCCAGCGGGATCACCTGGGCGGCCAACAACGGGGCCGACGTCATTAACCTGAGCCTAGGTGGGTCGAGCAGCAGTTCCACGCTCCAGGACGCGGTGAACTATGCCTACAATCAGGGAGTGCTCGTCGTAGCGGCAGCAGGGAACTGGTATCAAAAGGGGAACCCGGTGATCTACCCGGCCGCTTACCCCCACGTCCTGGCGGTAGCTGCGACAGGGGACCAGGATGAGCACGCCTCCTACTCCGAGACCGGTGACTACGTGGACGTGGCAGCACCAGGGGGGAACCCCACGGACAGCAACGACAACAACCCCAACCACTGGATCCTGAGCACCTACTGGCGAGGTCGAGGCTACGGCGACTACCTGTGGGTGGTGGGTACTTCCCAGGCGACCCCCCACGTCGCTGGCCTGGCGGCCCTCATCTGGTCGGTCAATCCATCGCTGACCAACGATCAGGTGGAGCAGATCATCGAGGAGACGGCAGTGGATCTGGGGGTTCCCGGGCGTGACGATGTCTTCGGCTACGGACGGATAGACGTCTATGCGGCCTTGAGCCGAGCGCAGACCACTTCCGCCTTGCCGGTGCGGAGGATGACCGGACGATCGCGCCCCCAATCGGGGTCAGCAATAGCCGTGTCGGCTCCTCGGCTGCCCCTTAGAACGCCGCCGCTCTCCGAGGCGGCCTTTGTGCCGGGCACTCTTCTGGTGAAGTTCCGGACCGGTGTGAGCGACGCCAGCGCCGCCATCCTCCTGAGCCGCTATCCCGTTCAGGTGACGGGGGAGATCGCCGGGCTGGGCGTGCTCCGCTTGAGCGTGCCGGAAGGACGGGAGCAGGAGATCGGCCATCTGCTGGCCCAAGAGCCTTTCGTCGAGTACGCGGAGCCCGACTACTATCTCTACGCCCTCTCCATCCCCTCGCGGTGAGTCCTCGGTCCCTCCTCCCAGGCATCAGGCCGGCGAGAGGGGCCGGTCCCCAGGGGCGATCCGCGGGGAACCCAGGCGGCCCGCCCTTCAGACGTATGGGGTGCACGTCGCACAGCGGTGCGCCCCATACCGGTCTGGCGGGACGAAGCGATGGACGGTGTTCGGTAGACGTCTGGGAGAGGCCGCCGAAGAGACTACAGGAGCACGCAGGTCAAGGAGATGCCCAGCCGCCGGGCGAGGGCTTCTAGGACTGCCTGAGGTGTCTCCATTCCCTCGCCGGCGGCGCTCAGGAAGAGAAGGTGAGTGAGGCAACGGCAGTCAGAGGCTCCGAAGCGGGGAATGGGTGCTTCGGCTCCGGGCAGGGCCAGGGCGCCCTGGGCCCACGCGCACTCACGGCGGGCTGCTCCCTCCATCCAACCCACGGCGACCGGGCGGGCACCGGCCACCCGCAGGTAGTCTACGTGCCAGTGGGGCCGGGCCGGAGGACGGCGGTGATGGGCCAGCCGGGCTGCCAGTCCTCCCGGTCCCCGCGCGCTGCCCAGGTAGAGGTACCGGCCCCGCTGCAACACGAAGCTCCCCAGCGCTCCCACCGTAAACGGACGAGGCCGGTCTAGGCGCAAGACCAGCGCGTAGGTGCCAGGAGCGGCGGGGATCGCCTCTGGGTCTGATGCCCACACCGCTACCGGGCTCGCCATCGCTGCCAGAGCAGGGCCGCCGTCCAGGCTAAGCTCGTCCCAATCAGCAAAAGCAATACGCCCAGGCCGTCCACCAATCGGATGGCGTGGTCGTCGTTGATCTGGTAGAGCATCGGCCCTTCGTAGGCATCGGGCAGGGCCAGGAAGAGCAGCCCCAGCAGAAGGATCAGGAGGGCCAGGACGGCCAATCCCCGGGTGAAGCCTCCCATCGGCTACTCCGCTGGCGGGGGAACGGGCAGGTCCTCCACCGCCACGTCCACCCACTTATCCCCTTCCTCGATAAGCATCACCGGGATCTCGTCTCGGATGGGATACTTGCGACCGCAGCCCGGCTCCGTGCAGACGAGCCAGGTGTCGTGCACCAGCTCCAGCCGTCCCGGGTCCGGCCCCTCTCGGCGGGTGGGACCGCTGACGCAGGCGGGACAGCGGAGAATCTCCAACAGTTCCTGGCTGACCATAGGGCAATCCTCCCGTATTGTCTGTTGCGCACCAGGTGTACCCGGCTGATTATAGCACAGGCCAGGACTGCGTCAAACTGCCCGTTTGACAAAAGATACCCCCTGAGTAAGATTATGGTTGGAGGGCGAAGGGCGGATGGGGATTCCGGCAACGGTGCGGTCTCGGGGTTTCTGTCTCAAGACCGGTCGAGGCAAGGTGAAAACGATGACCCTCCACAGAAAGCTGTTTCTCAGCCTGCTTCTCAGCGTGCTAGTTACCCTCGGTATCGGCCTGCTGGCCTACGAAGCCTTTCGGGCGGGGGGCCACCACATCGGGACGGTGGAGTACAACCTCCGTCGGCAGGAAGCGGTTCGAGAGGCCCAAGTAGCCATCCAGCAGATTGTCGTGATCTTGGACCACTACCTCATCACCGGTGACCTGACGGACCGTGATCGCTTTGCCGACCTGGCGACCAAAGTGGAGGAGACCCTCGCTACCCTGTGGTCCCTCAAAGCCGAGGGGGAAGTGGACCGGGCTCTGTTGGCGGAGATCCGGGGGGGATGGCGGCAGTTCCGCACCCAGGCCAACGTGATCTTGGCCCTGCCGGAGCCCGTGGGCAATGTCCAGAGGGCGCGCCTGGCCACCCAAGTGGATGGGTTGGCTCGCGAACTGATCGGCGATCTGAAAGAGCTGGATGTCCCCTACCAGGCTCAGGTTGCTGCTACATTGATGGCCGCCCGTGCCTTGCAGCGCAAGGTAGGGCTGTTCATTCTGCTCTTCACCTTCCTGCTGATCCTCGGCCAATTGGTCTTCGCCCGCTACCTTTCCATCGCGCTGATCCGTCCCTTGAACACCCTCGCCTACGCAGCCCAGGCCCTGGGGCGGGGGAATCTGGACGCCCGCGTTGCGGTGAAGGGGAACGATGAACTGGCCTACTTGGGTCGGGCCTTCAACGTGATGGCCGAATCCCTGCAGCGCCGCTTGACCGAGCTCCACGCGCTGTCCGAGGTCTCCCGCACCATCCGTGAGGTCACGGACCGCCAGGCCCTCTTTGCCGATCTGACGACCCGCATCGCCCGGCTGCTGGACGCGGAGCAATGCGCGATCGTTTTGCGGGACGAGGCCAGCGGGAACTTCCGCCTCCAGTGGCCGGCCCACGGGATGACTCGGGAACAGGCGGCCTTGGGCCGCTTCCCCGCCGACCTGGCGGCAACGTTGTTGGACCATCTCCCCACCGACGAGGTCCTCATCGTGAACGATCCGACCGGGACGGAGGGGGTGGCGACCGAGTTGACCAAAATCTGGGGCGAACGCTCCTTGCTGATCGCCCGCCTCCAGGTGGAGGACCGGGTTCTGGGCGGCATTCGGGTGGCCAACAAGCGCTCGGGTGAGGGCTTCACCCAGGACGATGCCCGGCTGCTGGACCTCATCGCCGGCCAGGCTGCCCTGGTCATCGAAAAGTTCAACCTCTACCAGCAGCAAGAGGCCAACCTTCAGCGCCGCCGAGCTGAGAGTGAGGCCCTCAGCGCCATTGCCACCGCCGCCGTCACGGCGTCTGATCTGGAGGCGGTGTTGGAGACGGCCCTGGACCACCTGTTGTCGGTCCTAGAA
>WFUY01000139.1 GCA_015484715.1 Thermoflexales bacterium
CAGTGACAGTTACCCTCCTGACATTTTGGAGGAATGGTGTGGGAAACCGCCTCGGAGAATACTTACGAACCTTGCGTCATAGGAAAGGGCTTTCGACTCGTCAACTGGCTACTCAGGCAAAATGTAGCGCCTCTTTCATTACCTTGTTGGAACAAGGCCAACGTCAGGTTCGTCTAGACCGCCTTTGGCAAATTGTAGAAGTGCTGGAAGGAGATTTCCACCACGCTTTGTCACTCCTCTGCCTTGACTCAGGTATTCCAGAAGAGGTTATACAATCTTCCTCAACTGCCGAGCCTAGCAGAAACCTTCCGGCCTCGGAGGATGATCCAACACTTTGGGACCTGTTGGAAGTTGCCCGCCAGCTTAGTCCTCAAGAGCGGCGCGATCTGCTGGAATATGCCCTCTGGCGGTACCGAAAGCAGATGGACCGTCATCGGTGAGCCCGGCTACGTAGCAAGCACAAGCAAGTTTCATCCATCTATCCCCGATCCTCGAAAAAAAAGAGTGCTTTCGGGCTACACACTCCTAGAAGAAGAGCGCAGCCACCACCCCCGCCAGGGCCAAAGCCAGCGCTCCTGCCACGATGGTTCCGTAAGGTTGTGCGGCATCCACCAGGTCATCTCCCCCGCGCCCGCGTCCCCACCAGAAGAGCGCCTGAACCCCTACCCACGTCAGCGGGAAAAGGGCCGCCGTCATCAGGATCAGTAACGCCAACCCTCTCATCGCTTTCCCTCCCTCAAGGAATCCAGGTACTCCCTTATAGACCTCACACGATAGTCGCATCCCATCCAGACGGCTCCCGTTACCCCCATCCGATGGACGTCGGTCAGCAGGGCGGCCAGGATGGGCAGTCCCGGCACCGTGCGCGTGGCCTCGTCCAGCCACCGCCGAACCCGGTGGGGGGTCTCGGCCACAACCAGGAACACGAACGGCCTCCCTCCGGCCTTGCGGTAGAAGCCGTAGCGTATCAGCTTTCGCCGCACCCTCTCCGACGGCCCCCGGCGGTCCACCTCCAGAAAGAGGTCCATCCGTTCCCCGGCAACCCTGGCGTCGGGAGAGAGACGCCAAGAACCGTGGTAGTGGAAGGTGATCACGGCCTCCCGCTCGTCGTACCAGGTCCATCCCGGTCCGAGGGCGCGGGCCAGCCCGGCCGCCAGGAATCGCCCTTCCAGGGTATGAGCCATCGTGGCCCTCAGCACCGGCACGTCCACGTGTCCGTTGTGCAAGCGATAGCGACGGGCCTTGGCGTACCCGTGCAGGGAGCTTCCGGCCATCTTGGCCATCAGAGCCAGCGCCGCCCGTGTAGGGAGGTATCGCCCTTGCTCCTCCGTCAGCCATCCCTCGCGCCCCAGCGTCCGTAGGACGCGGGCAGCCCGCAGCGGCCGCATCCCCGTTAGGTCGGCAGCCTGGACGGGGGAGATGAAGGGAAGGGCCACAACCAGAGACAGGATTTCCTTCTGCCGAGGGGAGAGGGCCACGAACCGTTGGGCATCGGCATTCCATCCTCCCTCGAAGAAGAGACGTCGTCGAGGGTAATCCTCGTTATGGGGGAGCTCGTGGAGCCACGTCAGGAGATCCTTTCGTCCCCCGGGGATCGCGTACACCGTCACCGCCTCCTCGCCCTCCTTGCGACCGGGAGACGGGATCGGCGCGACGGCAGTCGGAATGCGACCACGGGAAAGGAGCCGCATCGTCTCGTCCGTCCAAGGAGGGGAGGTAAAGACCAGCAGGGCCGGAGCGCTTTGCACCAATCGGCGGATGCGGTGGCGGAAGAGCGGTCGGGGCAGAAGGCCGGTATCCCACTCCACCACGACGGGGGTTTTGGCCCGAACCAGGGCGTGGAAGAGCAGCCCTCGCCTCCCGGGGGCAGGATACATCTCTTCCCACTCAAAAGGTAGATCGGCCAAGAAATCTCGGAGGGCGTAAAGCAGGCCGGCCCGGTAGAGGTAGCGCCCGGCGGCGTCGGGATGCAGGGCGATCGCTTTTGCATCGGAGGGGGTGCGCGGATAGTAGAGACGCAGGGGGCGACCGGGCAGACGGGGGGCGACCGTGGCAACCACTCCCCGGCGTATTAGAGGAGCCAGGAGTCGGCGCACGTGGCGCTCTCCCACCCCCAGCAAGCGTGCCATCTGTTCCGTTGGGATGAACGGGTGTTCGGCTAACATGCGCACCACGTCGTTCATCTCATCCGCCTCTAGCGCTGTAGGTGCACGGGGAACCAGGCCACCCTCCAGGAGACCGAATTACCCGGCAGTCCGGTGAACGTGTCCGTCGCTACCGCCCCCCAGGTTCCGCGACAGGTGGTACCGAAACGGCGATCTCCCGCCCGGAACGGCCCCAAGCGGAAATATCCGGTCGTGTCGGCCACAACCTCGTATGTTCGACTCGTCCCACACCCGATGCCGTCGGCATCGTAGGGGGACGACACCCGGATCTCCACCCTCGCTCCCGGCATCGCATATCCGTATAGCTCCTGGGCGGGGAGCGGCGGTGACAGGTCCGGCCCAAACCAGACCAGGCGCGGATGGCGGACGTAGAGGATTGGAGGCCAAGGGGTTGGTGTGGGCGTCGGCGTTGGTGTGGGCGTAGGTGTAGGCGTCGGGGTGCTCGTCGGCGTGGGTGTCGGCGTCGGAGTAGGTGTGGGCGTCGGTGTCGGTGTGGACGTCGGCGTCGGTGTCGGCGTGGGCGTAGGCGTCGGGGTCGGCGTCCTGGTAGCCAGGACGAACGTGAGCGAGCGCCCTCCGGTCCTCCAATTCTGCCACCCGTACATCTCGTAACCGGTCCCCGGCGTGAGCCTTCCTCCTCCTCCGGGGGAAGGGGTCACCCCCAGCAACATCTCACCGGCATTCGGACGGACGAAGCCCCCCGAGTACCATCCTGGCCAGGCTCCCGGAACCGACCTGGTCCGGTCGGCATAGGTGCCCCACGGAAGAGTCCACGCCACCGGCCACGGCCAATACAGAAACTGCGTGGCGCCTATAGGGCGTGCAATGGGGGTCCCGCCGGGATTGCGCACTCGGATGGTC
>WFUY01000140.1 GCA_015484715.1 Thermoflexales bacterium
GCGTCAGATGTGTATAAGAGACAGCGTCCACGCCCCGGCTCCCGTCCGCTCCCTCCCCGGAGGAGCCCCTACTCGGCCCGGCATCTCAACGGTGCCGGGCCTGTGGTGAAACCTTTCGGCGACTTGCGCATCTAAGAGGTCTGAGGTATAGTTATAACCGGCCCTGGGCCGGGAAGCCTGTCGTAGGAGGAGGCCACAGAGAGGGATATGGCAGCGGCAAAGAAGAAGCAACCCCGTGTGATCATCTTCACCACGCCCACCTGCACCTACTGCCGGGCGGCCAAACGCTACCTACGCCAGCGCGGCATCCGCTTCAAGGACGTGGATGTCTCCCGGGACCCGGCAGCGGCGCGGGATATGGTCCGGCGCAGCGGCCAGTCGGGGGTCCCCGTGCTGGACATCGGCGGGAAGATCGTCGTGGGCTTCAACCGGGAGAAGATTGATCGGCTCCTGGGGCTCAAGTGATGCAACCCGCCCTCGAGGCGCGGGAGACACCGAGGCAAACAGGCTTAGGGGATCCCGGATTCGCACCAATCCCGAAAACCTTACGCTGAAGGAGGAGGAAGCGATGAAGATCGAACCGTTGGGTGCTCGTGTACTCATTCGCCCGCTGGATCAGGAGACCGTGACGGAGAGCGGCATCTACATCCCCGAGACGGCCAAGGAAAAGCCTCAGCAGGGGATCGTAGAGGCCGTAGGGGACGAAGAGGAGATGTCCACGAACCTGGCCGTGGGCGATAAGGTGATCTTCCCCAAGTACACCGGCACGGAGATCAAGATCGGAGGGGTAGAGTACCTGCTGATGGACGAATCGGACGTCCTGGCGCGGGTCGTGGAAGATTGATCCGCCCTTCTCTCCGGCCAGCGGAGGGCCCCACGGTGGAGCGCGTGGGGCTCTTCTTTACCGACCGCTGACCGCCGACCAGGGGAGGCACCGAGGGCCGAGGCACCGAGGACCGAGGACTGCCCGACCGACCGCCGATCACCGGACCAAGCGGCGGACTGAGGACTGAGGACCGAGGACTACTCGACCAAAGACGAAAGACGAGGAGGTGAGCGCGATGGAGTTCAGTTTGGGAATGCCTGCTGCTGGTGAACCGACGACCGATAAGCTGTTCGACGTGATCGTGATCGGCTCCGGGCCGGCCGGCCTGACGGCGGCCCTCTACGCCGCCCGGGCCCACCTGGATGTGCTGGTCCTGACCGGAAGTGACATCGGCGGTCAGGTTGCCCTGACCAGCGAAGTGGAGAACTACCCCGGCTTCCCGGAGGGCGTCCAGGGGCCGGAACTGGTCCAGCGGATGCAGGAACAGGCGGAGCGCTTCGGTGCTCGTGTGGAGCTGGACACCATCACGGCAGTGGACTTTCAGCAACATCCCTTCGTGCTGACCGGCTACAACGGCAACTACCTGGCCCGCGCCGTCATCGTCGCCACCGGAGCCTCGCCCCGGAAGCTCCAGGTGCCCGGCGAGGCGGAGCTGACCGGCCGAGGCGTCAGCTACTGCGCCACCTGTGACGGCTGGTTCTTCCAGGACAAAGAGGTCGTTGTCGTCGGCGGGGGGGACAGCGCGATGGAGGAGAGCCTCTTCCTGACCAAGTTCGCCCGCCAGGTCACCGTCGTCCACCGGCGGGACCAGCTCCGGGCGAGCAAGATCCTCCAGAAGCGGGCCTTCGCCAACCCGAAGATTGACTTCATCTGGGATACCGTGGTGACGGAGATCCTCGGTGAGGAGAAGGTCGAGGCGGTGCGCCTGAAGAACGTGAAGACGGGCGAGGAGCGGGTGATGCCCATTGATGGGGTCTTCATCTTCATCGGTCACATCCCCAACACGGGCATCTTTCAGGGGCAGTTGGAGATTGACGAGCGGGGCTACCTGGTGGTGGACCGACGAATGCACACCAACGTGCCGGGGGTCTTCGCCGCCGGCGAGGTGGCCGATCCCATCTTTCGCCAAGTCGTCACCTCGGCCGGGATGGGAGCGGCGGCAGCGATGGAGGCCGAGAAGTGGCTGGCCGAGCAGAAGGCCGAGCAGGAGGAACGGGAGCAGGAGCGGGCAGTGACCGCCTAACCTCGGAATCGCTGCTCACCATCGGTCAGGTGGTCGAGCGGCTGCGGGAGAGCTGCCCCGAGGTCACCGCCAGCAAGCTGCACTTCTGGGAGCGGGAGGGGTTGATCACCCCTCGCCGCACCCCTGGCGGTCATCGTCTCTACTGCCCCGCCGACGTTGAACGGCTGCGCCTCATCCTGGAGCTGCGCACCCACCGCCGGCTCCCCTTGGAGACCATCAAGGCGCTGCTCCAACGGATGGAAGAGGACCCCACCTACCGCTTCCTCGTGATGGAGCGCACTCTTCACGAGGAAGCCTTCGACCCTGCTTTCCATCCCCTCTCCCGATCGGAGGCCGCCGCCCAGGCCGGCCTGACAGAGGCCCAGGTCCGCGAGCTGGAGGCGCTGGGCCTGGTGCTCCCTTGCCCCAAGACGGGCCGCTTCGACGAAGAGGCGGTCCACCTGCTCCGGGTGCTGGCCGGCCTGCTGGCGATGGGCTTCACGCCGGAGGACCTGCGCTTCTACGCCCGCTGGGCCCAAGAGGTAGCCCGACACGAACGCGCCCTCTTCGCCGGCCTCTGCCAGGACGGCGGCGGAGAAGCGGAGAGGATGGCCCGCTACCAGCGCTTCCGGCAACTGGTCGGTCCCCTGCTGCGGCTGCTGCACCTCAACTATCTGCGGCGCACTCTCTACGATCTGCTGGGCTCCCCGGAGCAAGGAACCGAGGGGTGAAGACCGAGGGCCACCCGGCCACCCGACCAAGCGACCAAGCGACCACCCGACCAAACCCGGAGAGAGCTATGCCTGACCGCACGACCATCGCCCTAATCCTCGTGGCGGCCCTTCTGGCCGGCATCGCCTGGTGGCAGGGAGGGCCTGCCCTGGTCCTGGCCGGCTTCGTGGACGGCGGTCGGACGCTGGTGAGCGTCATCCCGCTGTTGGTCTTCGCCTTCCTCATCGCCGGGCTCGTCCAGACGCTGGTGACCCGCGACCGGGCCGCCCGTTGGCTGGGGGCCGAGTCGGGCTGGCGAGGGATTGCCCTGGCCTGCCTGGGAGGAGCCCTGATCCCCGGCGGCCCTTACGCCTACTACCCCATCGCGGCGGCTCTGATGCGGTCGGGGGCGGGGCTGGGCGTGCTGGTGGCCTTCGTCACCGCCAAGAACCTCTGGTCGGTGACGCGGCTGCCCTTGGAGTTCGCTCTGCTGGGAGCTCACCTGACCCTGATCCGCCTCCTTGTCACCCTCCCCGTCCCGCCGCTGATGGGGCTGCTGGCCGAGACCCTCTTCGGTCAGCAGATGGAGCGTATCCGAAAGGCAGTAGCCCCGTGAACACCGTCACACTCCTCCTGGGTGGCCTGGCCTTGCTCCTCTGGCTCCACGCCTGGCAGCGGGGCGACGGCAGCCATCGGCGGGGGGTCGTCGAGGGCTGGCGGACGCTGCGGCGCACTCTACCCCTCCTCATCGCCGCCTTTCTCATCGTTGGGTACGTGGACGTTTTGGCCCCTCAGCGGCTGGTCCAGGCGTGGATCGGGCCGGGGTCCGGCTGGACGGGGCTGCTGCTGAGCGAGGCGGCCGGCATCTTGCTGCCCGGTGGTCCTTACGTCGTCTTCCCCCTCATCGCCACCCTCTACGAGGCCGGCGCAGGGCTGGGGCCGGCGGTGACGCTGGTAACCTCCTGGGCGATGGTGGCGCTGCTGCGGCTGGGCTTCGAGGTCCCCTTTATGGGCTGGCGCTTCACCGCCGTCCGCTGGGGGATGGGGCTGGTTGTCCCACTGCTGGCCGGTGCCTTCGCCCAGTGGATCTTTTGAACACCCCCTTGTAGGCCGATCACCGGCCTGAACTGGTGATTATCCATATCTTTGGAGATGGGGAGACTAGCCGTCCACGAAGGGGGCACGAATACACGAATTAAGGACCGCCTCCTTCGTGCATTTGTGAGAGATTCGTGGACGGCCTGCTGCGGACCACTCTCTCGCTCACTTGTGGGTAATCACCAGGCCCGAACGGTTGACAATTAGGCCGATATGCGTTAAACTCAGGACAACTGAAGAGCAAGTCTGGTATCAGTCGCCGGTTCAGCATCCGCCCGAAAGGACAGGCTATGACCTCCTACACCCGGACGACGCCAGCCGTGGCCCGTCAGGGGCTGTTGACGGGCCGCACGAAGCGACGCCTTCAGGAAAACCTCCTCGCCTACCTCTTCATCAGCCCCGCGACGCTCATCACCCTGACCTTTGGCCTTTTGCCCGTCCTCTACGCCGTCTACGTCAGCCTCCACAAGTGGCGGGTCAAGAAAGGGGCTTTCCTAGGATTCCGGCACTACCTGAGGGCTCTGGGCGAGCCCCGAGGCTTCGCCATCTTCATCTTGGGGCTCCTCCTCCTGCTCCTGGCCTGGTGGGTGTGGCGTCGGGCGACCCAGGCCGCCTCCGACCGACGTCTCATCTTCGGCCTGATTACCGCCATCTTCCTGATGGCCGCCGGCTGGGCCGTGTGGACGGGGTTCCCGGTGATGCTGGAGACGGGGGACATCCGGCTCTTCCGGGCCATCTCCGTCACCGTCTTCTACTCCGTTGGCACCGTGCCCGTCCAGTTGTCCATCGCTCTAGTTCTGGCCTACCTCCTTTTCCAAAACGTGCGCGGCCAGGACTTCTACCGGATGGTCTACTTCATGACCTACGTGACGCCGGTCGTCGCCTCGGCCGCCGTCTTCCGGGGCATCGTCTTCACCCCCCGCGATGAGGGGTTGGCCAACCTCTTCCTGAGCGCCATCGGCCTGCCCACGATGAAGTGGCTCTACGAGCCCAAGGGGGTCAACCTGGTCCTGACCAACCTGGCGGGGTTGGAGATCCCCAGCTGGCTGGGCGGTCCCAGCCTGGCCCTCGTCTCGGTGATGCTCTACAACATCTGGGTCTTCGTCGGTTACGACGCGGTGATCTTCCTGGCGGGACTGGGGAACATCCCCGCCGAGCTCTACGAAGCGGCCAAGATTGACGGGGCCGGACGGTGGGCGCTCTTCCGCCACATCACCCTGCCCCTCCTCTCCCCCAC
>WFUY01000141.1 GCA_015484715.1 Thermoflexales bacterium
ATGGTGGATGTGGTCGGGGCGTTGTGGGGGCTGCACCACCTGGGGATCACGATGGTCTACGCCTCGCCGCTGCCGGCCGCCCGGGGCTGGATCACCAGCCAGCACGGTCCGCTGCCCCTGCCGGCGCCTGCCACTTTGGCCCTCCTGCAGGGGGTGCCCCTGGTCCCTGCCCCCGTGGAGGGCGTGGAGTTGGTCACCCCCACAGGCGCTGTGCTGCTCACCCACGTGGCGGCCGCCTTTGGCCCGCCGCCCCCGATGACGCTCCAGCGGGTGGGGTACGGAGCCGGGCAGAAGCGGTTGATCGTCCCCAACGTCCTGCGCCTCTGGCTGGGCGAGACGTCGCCCGCCGTCCACGGCACCGGCAGCCCTGCACCTCTGCGGGAGCCCCTCGTCCTGCTGGAGACCAACATTGACGATATGGACCCCCAGCTCTACGAGCACGTCGCCGACCGTCTCTTCGCCGCCGGAGCCCTGGACGTCTACCTGACCCCCGTCCAGATGAAGAAGCACCGTCCCGGTGTCCTGCTCTCCGTGCTGACCCGTCCCGAGCAGGCCGATTCCCTCGTCGGTCTGCTCTTCGCCGAGACGACAACGCTAGGGGTGCGCCGCCTGCCGGTGGACCGTTACGCCCTGGCGCGCACCTTTGAGACCGTCGAGACGCCCTACGGACCGGTGAAGGTCAAGGTCGCCACGTTGCCCGATGGGAGCCGGCGGGCGAAACCGGAGTACGAGGCATGCCGCCGGCTGGCCGAGGCGGCCAAGGTGCCCTTGCAACGGGTCATCGCCGAGGCCCAGAAGGCGGTGGAGCTGTAGAGGTGGGGAGAGGGAGCTGCAGGCCGGACCCGAAGGTCCGGCCTCTTGGTCGTTGCAGTCCTTCGGAGGGGTCACGAAGCCGGCGCGTTCACCCGGGGCAGGTGCTGGATCGCCTCCGCCACCGCCTCGGACGGGTAGGCGTAGTCCTCCAGGTGGCCGGCCAGGTACTCATCGTAGGCCGACAGGTCGAAATGGCCGTGGCCGCTCAGGTTGAAGAGGATCACCCGCTCCTCGCCGGTCTCCTTGGCCTCCAGAGCCTGGTCTATGGCCGCTCGCACGGCGTGGGCCGACTCCGGCGCAGGGATGATCCCCTCCGCCCGGGTGAAGGTGACGGCCGCCTCGAAGACGGGGTTTTGGTGGTAGGCCACGGCTTCGATGATGCCGGCCTCGTGCAGGGCTGAGACGGTGGGGGCCATCCCGTGGTAGCGCAGCCCGCCGGCGTGGATGCCCGGCGGCGTGAAGGTGTGCCCCAGCGTGTACATCTTCACCAGGGGCGTCATCCCCACCGTGTCCCCCAGGTCGTAGGCGTAGACTCCCCGGGTCATGCTGGGGCAGGCCTCCGGCTCCACGGCCAGGAAGCGGGTCTCCCGGCCGTTCTTCAGCCGTTCCCGGATGAAGGGGAAGGCGAGGCCGGCGAAGTTGCTCCCCCCTCCGGCGCAGCCGATCACCACGTCGGGGTAGTCCTCGGCCAGGGCGAACTGCTTCAGCGCCTCCTCGCCGATGATCGTCTGGTGCATCAGGACGTGGTTGAGAACGCTGCCCAGGGAGTACTTGGTCTCGGGGTCGGTGACGGCGGCCTCCACCGCCTCACTGATGGCGATGCCCAAGCTGCCCGGCGAATCGGGGTTCTCGGCCAGTACTTTGCGACCCGCTTCCGTCTCCTCCGAGGGGCTGGGCGTGACGCGGGCACCAAAGCTCTCCATCAGGATGCGCCGGTAGGGCTTCTGGTGGTAGCTCACCTTCACCATGAAGACCTGGACTTCGATGTCGAAGAAGGCACCGGCCATCGCCAGGGCGCTTCCCCACTGACCGGCCCCCGTCTCCGTCGTCAGCCGGCGCACTCCCTCCTGCTGGTTGTAGTAGGCTTGGGCGACGGCGGTGTTGGGCTTGTGGCTGCCCACCGGGCTCACCCCTTCGTACTTGTAGTAGATGCGGGCCGGCGTTCCCAGCGCCTTCTCCAGCCGTCGGGCCCGGATGAGGGGCGTGGGCCGCCAGAGCCGATAGACCTCCC
This sequence comes from Thermoflexales bacterium, assembly GCA_015484715.1. Taxonomy (GTDB): domain Bacteria; phylum Chloroflexota; class Anaerolineae; order S140-20; family S140-20; genus S140-20. Next base: position 2,045 of record WFUY01000141.1, read on the forward strand.
GCACCGGCTCCGGGATCTCCACGTAGGACTCCGGGGTCACCTCCTGCATAATGAGGGCCATCGGGAAGAGGGGGGCCAAGTCATCCGGTCCGACAGGTTGGCCGGTGGCCGGATGCAGCACCGGCGGCAACGGGACCGGCATGTCCGGCACGATGTTGTACCAGGCTGTGGGCATGTCCTTCTCATCGAGCAGAAAACGGGTGTTGTGGTTCATCGTTTCCTCCTTCCTCTTGGTCTTTATGGTCAATGGGTCAGGTCGTCCTCGGTCCTTGCCCCTTGCCCCTTGGCCCTTGGCCCGTTGGTCGAGTGGTCAGGTGGTCGCGTGGTCGGCGGTCGGCTACGCCGTCCTCAGTCCTCGGTCCTCAGTCCTCAGTCTTCGGCCCTCGGTGCCTCGGCCCTTAGCCCTCGGTGCCTCCCTTAGCCGCCCGTCGGCTCACGCCGGCACCACCTTCGGCGGTGTGAGTTCCTGAACCCGCCGGCGAATCTGAATCCCGTACATCCCCATCGCCTCGTGGACCAGGGCCATCGTCTCCCGGGCTTCCTCCTGCATTCGTCGCGTGCCCTCGACCAGGATCTCCTCGACCAGGCCGGGTTGGGCCGCGTACCGGGCGCGACGCTCCCGGATCGGGTCCAGGAAGTTGTTCAGCGCCCGGGCCAGCTTCTTCTTCACCTCCACGTCCCCCACCCGGCCCTTCCGATACCGCTCCTTCAGGTCGTTCACCTCGTCCACATCGGGGTTGAAGATGTCGTGGTAGATGAAGACGGGGTTCCCCTCCACGGTGCCGGGGATGTCGGCCCGGATGCGCTTGGGGTCCGTGTACATCCGCCGCACCTTCTCGTTGACCGTCTGGGGATCGTCGGAGAGGAAGATGGCGTTGTTCAACGACTTGCTCATCTTGGCCTTGCCGTCAATCCCCACCAGCGTGGGCACCTCGCCGATGAGGGCCCTGGGGATGGGGAAGACCTCCCCGTAGAGTCGGTTGAAGCGGCGGGCGATCTCCCGCGTCACCTCCACGTGGGCCTCGTTGTCCTTGCCCACGGGGACCAGGTGGGCGCGGGGGAGGAGGATGTCGGCGGCCTGGAGCACCGGATAGCCGATCAGCCCGAAGGGGACCGCCTCCTCGTCTATCTGGGCGGCACGGGCCATCTCCTTGATGCTGGGCAGCCGGGCCACCCGGGGCAGGGTGACCAGCATCTCGAAGATCAGGTTGAGTTCGTAGGTCTCCGGGATGGCCGACTGGACGAAGATGGTGCTGCGCTCCGGGTCAATCCCCACGGCCAGGTAGTCCAGTACCATCTCGTGGATGTTCTGCCGGAGCTCTTCGATGTGAGCCTTATCCGGTCGGGTGGTCAGGGTGTGCAGGTCGGCGATGATGAAGAAGCACTCGTACTGGTCCTGGAGGGCGACCCGGTTCTTCAGACTGCCCACGTAATGGCCCAGGTGCAGCTTGCCCGTGGGCCGATCTCCTGTGAGGATGCGTTTGATCGCCGTCATCTCTCACCTCCGTTCCGTGATGGACATAGCTGGTAACTGTTCACCCTCCCGCAGGTTGGGAGGCGGGTAAACAAAAACGCCCATCCCCGAGGGGACGGGCGCTCTCGCGCTCGCGGTGCCACCCCACTTAGGCGGCTCGGAGGACAAAAAAACCGCCGGTGACGGCGGAGGAAAGTGAGCCAGCCTCACTCGTTCGCAGGTACAGGAGGCAGAGGATGCCTCCGATACCCTCAGCCCTGATAACGGTGGCGGCTCCGGCCCGGACTACTCAGGCGGGGGTGTTCCTCAACGTTCTCCCTCAAGGTTCCCCCCGCCCTTTCGGCGGGCGACTCCCAGGCCCATTCAGCGCCGGCGCTGGTATCGGGCTTCCAGCCTCAGACCCGACTCTCTGGCACCCCGCTTCGACGCCTACTCTTCCTGATCATCGTCTTTGGGCTATGCGGTTTTTCACGTCCTGCCCAGGGATTCCCTCGACAGGATGACCCAAGTATACCACGGGAGCGGAAAGCTGTCAAGCTGTGGGCAGCGTCTTCAACCTCTCCCCCCGCAACGCCAGGCGCAGCGCCTCCCGGTCGTCCCAGGGGTACTCCGTCGTGCCGAAGCACATGGACTGCTCGTGCCCCTTGCCGCAGACCAGCACCACGTCGCCGGGGCGGGCCATCTCCACGGCGAAACGGATCGCCTCCCCCCGGTCGGCCACCCGCCAGAAGTCCACGCCCTCCTGCCGGCCCTGCCGGGCACAGGCCGAGGCAATCTCCGCCATAATCGCCTCCAGGGATTCCGTGCGGGGGTCCTCCGCCGTGATGACGATGAGGTCGGCCATCCGTCCGGCCACCTCCCCCATCAGCCGCCGCTTGGCCCGATCTCGCAGCCCTGCGCTGCCGAAGACGACGATCACCCGGCCCGCCGGCCCGGTCAGCCTCCGGGCCGTCTCCAGCGCCCGCTGCAGCGCGTTGGGCGTGTGGGCGAAGTCCACCAGGGCCAGGAACTCCTGTCCCGCCTCGATCCGCTCCATCCGGCCCGGGATGCCCTTCACGGCGGCAACCCCTTCCTGGATGGCCACCACGGGAACCTCCAGGGCCAGGGCGGCGGTAGCGGCGGCCAGCACGTTGGCGACGTTGTAATCCCCCAGCAGGGGGGTCTCCACGGGGAAGGCCCCCGCCGGCCCCTCAATGGTGAAACGGGTGACGCCGGCCCCGTGGGTGATCCGGCGGGCGGTCACATCGGCCGGCTCCCTCAGCCCGTAGGAGAGCCGTCGGTCTGCCTCCACTTGCTGCAGCCGCCGGAAGCTGGCGTCGTCGGCGTTCAGGACCGCCGCCTTGGGGACGCCCGGCTTGCGGGCAGCGGTGGTCAGGCCGGTGAAGAGCCGGGCCTTGGCTTCCAGGTAGTGTTCCCAGTCGCCGTGGTAGTCCAGGTGCTCGTGGGTGACGTTGGTGACGACGGCCACGTCGAACTCGCAGCCGGTCACCCGGTGCTGGGCCAGACCGTGGGAGGTGGCCTCCAACACCGCGTGGGTCGTCCCTGCTGCAACCATCTGGGCCAGGTAGCGCTGCACCTCGGGGGCGTCGGGCGTCGTCGTGTGCAGCCCCGTCTCGTATCGGGCCTCACCGATGACGGCGTTGACGGTGCTGATCATCCCCACCCTGTGGCCGGCGGCCCGCAGGATGGCGTAGATCAGGTTTACCGTCGTCGTCTTGCCGTCGGTCCCGGTGACGCCGATCATCGTCATCCGGCGGGCCGGGAAGCCGTGCCAAGCCGCGCTGAGCCAGGCCAACGCCTCCCGCCCGTCCCGCACCTGGGCGTAGGGCAGGCGGCCCCGCAGGTCGGCGGGCAGCGCTTCGGCAGGGCGCTCTCCCACCACGGCCCGCGCCCCCCGGGCCACCGCCTGGGGGATGAAGGCGTGGGCGTCGTAGGTGCCCCCCACCGTGGCTACGAAGAGGTGACCGGGCCTGACCTGGCGGGAGTCGGCCACCACCCCGGTGATCCAGGGGTCCTCGGCCGGCCGGGCCAAGAGGCCGGGCACAGCTTGCAACAGGTGAGACAGCCGTTGTTGAGGGGTAGAAGGCGATGAGACCATCGGGCCTCGTGGGATCAGGGTTTGCCTCTTCAGCGCCCGGATTATACCACGGGGGCCGGACCGACGTCAACGGAGGGCGAACTCGGAACGGTCCCGCTTTCTTACCAATTTCTAACCACTTTTTCAGGAAGAGTGATGCTATAATGGGCAAGGCTTGCACGATCCCTCTGCTTGCCGGGACGCTTCTGAACAGGCGCAGTGATCACTCTTCCCTGTCTCCATTCCCGCCCAGGGCGAGACGTGGTGGCTCTCCCTAGCTCTTACTGGAGGCGGGCTATGGTTGCCCTTCCTTCCTCTTCCCGTCTGCCTCCTTCGCCCTACTCCTTCCTGCTCGAAAGCTATGGGCTTTGCCGTTCATCGGGGATCAGGACCTGGATTCGGTGAACAGACCCATGGATCTGAAGGCTATGGTCTCCCCACCTCCGCATCTGAAACTGTTGAAGGAGGATTTGGAATGAAGCGATCGGTACGTCTTCTGCTCATCCTGATCGTGGGCCTGGGCCTCGTTCTCCTGCGCTTGGCTTACGTTCCGGCTCAGGCCGACGGTGCCACCCCGCTTCTCATCAGCGAAGTCCTCTACGATCCCCCCGGCCCTGAGCCGGATGGGGAGTGGATCGAGGTCTACAACCGTGGTGACACCACCGTGGACCTCCACGACTACAAGGTGGGTGACGACGAGAAGGTGCGCGGCGGGGCCGAGGGGATGATGCAGTTTCCCGCTGGAGCCACCCTCGATCCGGGAGAGGCGGTCGTCGTCGCCAACAAGGCTACGGCCTTCTTCAACCTCTACGGCTTCAACCCCGACTACGAGATGTACGACTCCGACCCCAACGTCCCCGATATGATCCAGTACCTGGCTTGGAGCAACGGGGATGTCAACCTGCGTAACGCCGGGGATGAGGTCTTGCTGCTGGATGGGATGGACAATGAGGTGGACGCCCTCTCCTGGGGGGACTCCGACTACGCTTTCGGCGACTCCCCGGCCCCGGTGGTCGCCGAAGGCCATTCCCTGGAGCGGTATCCCCCCTACCAGGATACCGACACGGCCGATGACTGGCGAGACCAGCCATCGCCCAGCCCGGGCAC
>WFUY01000142.1 GCA_015484715.1 Thermoflexales bacterium
CGTGAATGGCGTTGATCAGCTCCGATTCCACCGCCCGCTTCACGATGTAGCCCGCCGCCCCGGCACGGATCGCCTCCCGCAGCATGCTCTCGTCCTCGTGCACGGTGAGGAGGAGGACGCGGGTATCCGGCCGCGCCTGCCTCACCCACCGGGTGACCTCGATGCCGCTGGGGCCGGGCATGCTGATGTCCAACAGGAGGATGTCGGGCCGCAACTCCTCGGTCAGCCGCAGCGCCCCTTGGCCGTCGGCGGCTTCCCCCACCACCTCCAGGTCCGGCTCGGCGTTGAGCAGCGCCCGCAGCCCCGCCCGAAGCACGCCGTGGTCATCGGCGATGAGAATGCGTATCGCCATAAGGCACCTCCACGAACACCGTCGTCCCGTTGCCCGGAGCGCTCTCCACGGTCAGCGAGCCCCCCAGCATCTCTGCCCGCTCCCGCATGCCGAAGAGGCCCAGACGCCCGTCCGTCACGGCGGCCTCCGGGTCGAAGCCCACCCCGTCGTCCTCCACGATGGCGATCACCCGGTTGCTGCGTCCCTCCAGCAGGACGTCCACCCGGGTGGCCTGCGCGTGGCGCACCACGTTGGTCAACGCCTCCTGGACGATGCGGTACAGGGCGGTCTCCACCTCCGGCGGCAGGCGCTCCCCGCCCAGCCCCACCGTCTCGAACTGCACGGCCAGCCCGTGTTGGCGGCTGTAAGCCTCCACGTACTGGCGCAGGGCGGCCACCAGCCCCAGGTGGTCCAGGCTGGCGGGGCGGAGGTCCATGGCCAGCCGGTGCAGCTCCTCCAGGACGCCGTCGGTCATGCGCTTCAGGGCCGCCACCCGGGCGACGATGGCCTCGGGCCGGTCGGCCTCCTTCTCCAGCAGTCGCAACCCCACCATCAGGGAGGTCAGGGCCTGGCCCGCTTCGTCGTGGAGCTCCCGGGCGATGCGCCGGCGCTCCTCCTCCTGCACGGCCAGCACCCGCTCCAACAACTGACCGCGCAGCGCCTGACGTTGTGCCAACTCGGTCACCAGCCGTTGACGTTGCAATTCCGCGTCTACGGCCACGCCGACCTGCCGCCCGACGGCCCCCGCCAACTCGATCTGCTCCGGGGTGAAGGGCTGCCCCTCCGGCACGACCAGGTTCAGCACGCCCAGGGGGCGATCGTGGGAGACCAGGGGCACGCTGAGGTGGCGATCAAAGCGTGCCTCGGCGTCCCCCTCCTCGAGGGCACGCCGCAGGCGAGGACACTCGGCCCGGACGACCGGTCGTTGCCATTCCTCCGCCGTCTCCAGGACCTGAAAGCAGCGACAGGGCTCCACGTCCGGCGCCGTCTCCCGGGCCAGGAAGCGCTCCGAGAGCCCCCGCTGGGCGATGATGGTCGGTATCGGCTCGCCGTCCCGCCCCAACACCACCCAACCGGCCGGACAGCCCAGGGCGGCCAGGACGCTCTCCAGGGCCGCGTCCAGCACCTCCTCCAGCGAGCGGGCGCCGGAGATGGCCCGGGCCACGGCGTTAAGGGCGGCCAGCTCCCGGTTCTGCTGCAGCAGTTCATCGCGGAAGCGGGCCAGCTCCTCCGTCATAGCGTTGAAGGCCGCCGCCAGCTCGCCCACCTCGTCCGCCATACGCACCCGAGTACGCACGCTCAAGTCCCCTCGTCCAACGGCCCGCACCGCTTCCACCAACTCGAAGATGGGGCGGGTCACCACACCGGTGAGCAAAAGCACGGCGACGCCTCCCATCAGCAGAGCCGCCAGCGTGGTCAGCAGCAGGCGATGGGTGGCGGCCATCACGGCACCTTCGAGGCGACGGTGGGAGAGGCCCAAGCGCACCGTGCCCAGCTTGCCCTCAAAGATGGGTGTGGCCACGTCGGTGAGCAGCCCCTCGTCGCTGTTCAGGATCTGCACCTGCCACGGTCGTCCCGCCTGCAGGTGGTTCACCGCCAGCAAATCCGGCGGCACCCGGTTGGGGAAGGAATGGGCAAGGACCTGTCCCTGGGCGTCGAGGACGAAGACATAGCGCACGTCCGGGTTCGTCTCCAGGGTGGCACGCAGCTCCTGGTACAGTCCGAAGATGTTCTGGGTCAGGATCAGGTCTGTGGCGTCCTCGGCCAGGTCGCGTGCCAAGGCGATGCCGCGCTCCTCCAAGTCCCGGCGCAGGTCTCCGGCCAACTGGGCTCGCACCTGTACCGTCACGGCCAGGCCCAGGAGCAGGACAACGGCCAGCACCATCCCCAGCAGCTTGTAACGAATGGAGACGCCGGTCACCCAGCGCCAGAAATGGTGCCAGCGGGCAGCCATCTTGCTCACTTCCACCCTCGTATCTGCGCTGCCATCTCCCGGATGTCCGCATAGGCGGCGGGGTCGGGTGGCACGAAGCGGTCCACGTGCAACACCGCCAGCGCCTGCTGCCCTTGGGGGTCTTGGTGCATAGTCAGCAGGGCCTGGCGCACGGCAGCCTTCAGCGCCGGGTCCAGATCAGGGTGTACCACGACCGGCGGGATGCCAAAGGGCCTGGAGCGCTCGATGACGCGCAAGCGCGCTCCCAGGTCGGGCTCGCTGCGCACCAACGCATCGAAGACCAGGGAGTCTACCGTCGCCCCCTCCACGATCCCTTGGGCCACAGCACGGATGCTGTTGTCGTGGCTGTAGGTGTAAATGCTTTCCCGGAAGAAGGAGTCCGGCGTCTTCCCCATCTGGGCCAGCCGGTACTGGACGTACAGACGCCCGGAGTTGGACAGGGGGTCGGTGAAGGCGAAGCGCCGTCCGCGCAGGTCCTCAAAACGGCGATAGGGGCTATCGGCGGAGACGATAATGAGCGCCCGGTAGGTGGTCAGCCCGTTGATCTCGGGGACGACCAGCAGTTCCATGTAGCCTTCGCGTTCTCCCTCGACGAAGGCGCCACCACAGACGAAGCCGACATCGGCCAGACCGGTGCGCAGAAGCTCGTTGATCTCCGCGTAGGTGGGGCGCTGCAACAGCTCCACCGGTCGGTCCACGTGTCGGGCCAGGTAGTCCAGGAGCGGACTATAGGTGTCAAAGGTGGCCTGCGGAGAGATGACCGCCGCGATGGCCACCCGCAGGGGCAACCGCCCGGGCGCTCGCTCCGCGGCTACGACGGCACTTTCCGCCTCCACGTTGAGGCGCACATAGGGGTAGTCGGGCCGGCGGCAGGCAGCCAGGAGCAGCAACCAGAGCCCCCACCCACACACGCTGAGCAACCGTCGCATCTCGTCCCCCTCCCCCTTTCCCAACTTCCTTGCCTTCAGGACACGACCTTGGGCAGCGATCCCATCGTATCATTGTATCACGGCCGGGCAGAAAAAGCCAGGGGCGACCTCACGGTCGCCCCCTTCGCAAGAGCGCAGACGGCTGATCGGCTTCGAGCAGGCTACCGGGTCACAAGGGGCAGGTAGAGGAGATGCTCCGGCGATGCCCGGGCTTCCGTCCTGAGCGTCACCCCTTTCCCCGCCACCAGGATGCGTCCCTCGGGGCCGCTGAGGTCGGTCGCGGTGGGCAGGTCCACCAGCGTGATGGACGTACCGGCGGTTGCCGTCTTCACCCGCAC
>WFUY01000143.1 GCA_015484715.1 Thermoflexales bacterium
CTGCTGGGGCAGCGGGCGCAGGGGCTCATCGAAGTAGATGCGCACCACGGGGCGCAGGTAGTAGAAGGCGGAGATGACGCTGGTGAGGACGCCGACGATGGCGAGCCAGTAGAGGCCGGCCCCGATGGCTGCTCCGAAGAGGACGTACTTGCCCACGAAGCCGCTGGTCGGCGGGATGCCGGTCAGGGAGAGCATGAAGAGGGTGAAGGCGGCCGCCAGGCCGGGCTGTCGGCGGGCCAGGCCCGCGTACTGGTCGAAGCTGAGGTCCTCGCCCTCCTTGCGGGCCATCGCGGTGACGACGGCGAAGGCGCCCACGTTGGTGAAGGCGTAGCTGAGCAAGTAGAAGAGGGCGGCCGACAGCCCCTGCCCGTTGTGGGCCGCCAGGCCCATCAGGATGTAGCCGGCGTGGGCGATGCTGGAGTAGGCGAGCATCCGTTTGATGTTCTGCTGGGCCACGGCGACGACGTTGCCCAGGATCATCGTCAGGGCGGCGATGAGGGCCAGGGCCGGCGCCCATTGGCCGCTCAAGCCGGGCAGGGCGAAGAGGAAGATCCGCAGCAGGGCGGCGAAGCCCCCCGCCTTGGCCCCCACCGACATGAAGCCCACGACGGGCGTCGGTGCGCCCTCGTAGACATCGGGGGTCCACATATGGAAGGGGACGGCGGCGACCTTGAAGCCGAAGCCGACGAGGAGCAGCGCGACGCCGGCCAGCAGCAAGGGGTGGGGGGAGCCCTGACCAAGGGCCACGGCGATCTCGGAGAGGCCGGTCGTGCCCGTCGCCCCGTAGGTGAGGGCGATCCCGTAGACCAGGAAGGCCGAGGAGAAGGCACCCAGCAGGAAGTACTTCAGCGCCGACTCCTCGGAGGCCGGGTCGGGGCGGGCGAGGCCCGACAGGATGTAGAGGGGGATGCTGAGCAGTTCCAGGGCGATGAGGACGACGATGAGGTCGGCGGCTGCGCCCATCAGCATCATCCCGCTGGTGGTGAAGAGGAGCAGGCTGTAGTACTCGCCCCGCTCGATCCCCCGGTCCTTCAAGTAGCGCAAGGAGACGGGCACGCTGAGGGCCAGGGCGACGATGAAGACCAGGTCCAGGAAGAGGGCGTAAGGGTCTAGGATGACCATGCCCTGGAAGCCGGTCAGGGGACGGTTCCAGAGGGCCAGGACGGCGACCAGAGCACCGGCCGGCCCCAGCAGGCTCAGCCAAGCCGTCGTCGTCTTGCGCTCCGGCGGGATGAGGAGGTCCACCAGGAGCAGGATCATCCCCCAGCCGGCCAAGATCAGCGGGGGCAGGATGGCGAGAAAATCGTCAGCGCGTATGGAGATCGGCATCGTCGTGCTCCAGTTGTCATCTGTCGGCTGCTTCAACGATGGTTTCCATCTTCTCCACAAACGTCTCTGCGATGGTAACGGCATCATGGCCGACCTGACGAAGCAAGTCGGCCACCTCAATCGGCAGATTCTCGTCAATCTTGAAATCCATCGCGTTTTCTATGTCGGAATCGCTACAACCCGCTCGCGCGCCAACTCGGCAGCGTATGTAATGGCAGCCTGCACCGCTTCCCGATTCAGAGAAGGGTAACTCCGCAGGACCTCATCGAGAGAGAGGCCGGCAGCAAGATTGTCGAGTATCACCGAGACCATAATACGTGTGCCCTTGATACAGGCTCTGCCGTGACAGATGGTGGGATCAACGACGATGTAATCCTGCCATCTCATAAGCATCCTCCTCGAAACACGGTTGCTCAATTACACCGCAATTATACCGCGTTTCTCCCGCGCTGGCTAACGATCGGCGCGCGAGCCGCCGCCCAACACAAGCCCAGCCCATTGGACTTGTACATCATCCCTAACCTTGACTCCAGATTTGCCGGATGAACATGCCTCGCATCGCGTAATCGGCGCGAGAGATCGCATCGTCTCACACACGCCTGAAATTCACAGTGAAGTTCCTCCCCCCACCATATTGCTCAACAAATGCAAAGCCCTGCTGCTCGGCCAGAGAGCAGACAACCGAAAGCGGGAGGGCATCGGGATCCCCCGGCTGTTCGGTAACGGAAAGAAGCCCCAAGGGCCGGAGAGCCTGATGAAGAGCGCGAAGACACGCCGAAGGATCCGACACCTCACCTAAGACTGCGACGAGAAAGGCCACGTCAAAGCTCCTCCCCCTGAAGGGCAAGGTGGTGGCATCTCCCTGGATGAAGCCCACGTTGCACAATCCCGCAGTGGCGACTTTCTGACGCGCCTTTTCGAGCATCGCTCCCTGCACGTCGAACAGCACCAAGTGCCCCTGCGAGATGCGTCGTGCCACCTCGACGCTAAAGTACCCCGGCCCCGGCCCTACCTCGAGCACGTGCGAATCCTCTTCGAGGTGGAGCCGATCGGCCAGTCTCTCAGGAGAGAGGATAAGCCGACGCAAGGCCGAATCTAGGATGAACGAAAGCTGATACGGACAGACACCCTTACCGAAAAAGCGCTTTACAACGTTTCCCCACTCTCTGAAACTTCCCTTTGGCCAGGCGAGGGTCTTGGGCCCCCAAATAACCACCACGATGACCGAGAGGGCGGTGACCAAGACGAGGCTGTATGCTCTGGCCTGCGCCGTCAAGGGCATCAGTTCGCCTGTGAAATTCGCCATGAAGTGGAAAAGAATGGCGGATAACGTGCTGCGGCCGGTGTTGTTGTAGATCCACGTGAACAGGATCGAGGTGATCACCGGGCCGGAGAGAAACGACCAGAAATCGGGAGAGCCGAACTTCAACACGTCATGCTGGAAGGTGCCGTGCATGAAAAACAGGGGGAGATGCCACAAGGACCACACTATCCCCAGGATGAGGCTTGATGCGAGTGCGCTGTATCTGGCTTGCAGCCCGTCTAGTCCATAGCCACGCCAGCCGAGCTCTTCAGGTAACGGGCCAAAGACCAGGATGAAAGCAGCAAAGGGGAGAATTCTCCACGGCTGAGACAGCAGGTCCCTGACCGTGTCGAACCCAGGCACCGGCGAACCTGCGAGCATATCGAGCAGAATGGCGAGTCCATTTACAGCAGGAAAGATGAGCCAGATGGCTAGGTGCCACCTCTTGCTGATCCGTTTAATGTCAAAGACCCGCTGCCAGTAATCGCGCCATTGTTCTCGATCATGAGCGCGAAAGATCAGGACAATTTCGGCGAGGGCCGGCCCGAAGAGCCCCAAAGCGCCAAAAAGCACCGCCGGAAAGGTCCAGACGTTCCAGCGAAGCAGGATAACCCACACCCAGAAAAACCAGGAGATACCCAGCGCGAGGATGAAAAACCGCCACGGATTCGCCGTCTTCGACGTTTCTAGGTTCATCTCGTGGGGCCTTTTCCAGACTTACCCTGCATCGGCGCGGGCACTCGCCAACGAGATGGAGGTGAAGGGCAGCGAGATGGCCTCCAGGCGAGCTAGATCCACGACCTGACTGGCGCGGTCAATGTCAATGCCAACCAGACGGCCCTCGGCGTCGAAATCCAACACCACCCCCGGAGCGATCTCCTGGGAATCCACACTCGGCCTATCGGCCAAGTCAATGTAAAGGGAGTCGGTTTCTGGATAGTAGTGGAACTTCATCTCGGTACCCCTTTGAAATTCCGATCGGGGAAAGCATTGTGAACCGTTTCGCCATCTTCCAGGGTGACGACTCGCAGATACTTCCCCAACTCGGGGACAAAGATCCAGTGACGAATGCGTCCATCGGGCTGGATCTCGCGGTATGCCGGCTCCCGCAACGCCCGCTCGCACCATTCGCGGCGCAGGTAGGGACGCTTACGCAACACCTGTTCTTCAAAGTAACGGGTGGTCTTCACAGCAATCTCGCCTCTGCCCAGCGATGGAGCAGTCTCACTCCGGGCTACCAACCCGCGAGGGCACTCCCGCCCAGGAAGCCCACCACGGCCTCGACGCTGCGCTGCATCGGTCCGAAGAAGGTGTTGGGGTGCAGGCCGATCCAGAAGATGAGCACCAGGATGGGCACCAGGACGGCCAGTTCGTGCCAGCGCAGGGGCTGGTGGGCCAGCTCGGCGTTGGCCGGGTCCCGGCTCTGGCCTAGGAAGACCCGCTGGAACATCGTCAGCAGGTAGATGGCGGCCAGGACGACGCCGAAGGCGGCGAGAGCCGTGTAGCCCCACCCCAGCACCTCTGAGGCGAAAGCCCCCTGCAGGATGGTGAACTCGCCGATGAAGCCGTTGAGCCCCGGCAGCCCCAGCGAGGAGAGGACGACGATGAGGGTGAGGGTGCCGTAGAGGGGCATCAGCGCCCAGAGGCCGCCGAAGCGATCCATATCGCGGGTGTGGCGGCGCTCGTACAGGATGCCGACGATGAGGAAGAGGGCCCCGGTGCTGAGGCCGTGGTTGACCATCTGCAGGACTGCGCCCTGGATGCCGATCCCGTTCAAAGCGAAGAGGCCCAGCATCACGAAGCCCAGGTGGGAGACGCTGGAGAAGGCGACCAGCTTCTTCACGTCATCCTGGGCAAAGCTGACCACCGCGCCGTAGAGGATGCCGACGACGGCGAGGCCGGCGACGATGGGGGCCATCGTTCGGGAGGCCTGGGGGAAGAGGGGCAAGTTGAAGCGCAGGAAGCCGTAGGTGCCCATCTTCAGCAGGATGCCGGCCAGGATGACGGAGCCGGCCGTGGGCGCTTCCACGTGGGCGTCGGGCAGCCAGGAGTGGAAGGGCCAGAGGGGGACCTTGATGGCGAAGGCGACGGCAAAGGCGAGGAAGAGCCAGAGCTCCGCCGCCGTCCCCACCCAGCGACCGCTCTGGGCCATCAGGTCGGGAAGGGCGAAGCTGCCGGTTTGAAGCCCCAGGTAGAGGATGGCCAGCAGCATCAGGATGGACCCGACCAGGGTGTACAGGAAGAACTTGACGGCGGCATAGACCCGCCGAGGGCCACCCCAGATGCCGATGAGCAGGAACATGGGCACCAGGGTGAACTCCCAGAAGACGTAGAACAGGAAGAGGTCGAGGGCGACGAAGACGCCCACCATCGCCACCTGAAGCAGGAGCATCAGCAGGTAGTAGGCTTTCACCCGCTCGGTGATGGCGGTGAAGGAGGAAAGGATGGCGATGGCGCTGATCAGGGTGGTCAGCAGCACCAGCCAGAGGCTGATGCCGTCCAGACCGACGAAGTAGTCAATCCCCCAGGCGGGGATCCAAGCGGCCCGCTCGACGAACTGGAAGCCGGCCTCGGTCCGGTCGAAGTTGACCACCAGCAGCAGGGAGACCAGAAAGGTGAGGGCCGAGGTGAGGAAGGCGACCCACCGGATGGCCGCCTCCTGCTCCCGTCGCAGGAAGAGGATGATCAGCACGCCCACCAGGGGCAGGAAGGTCACCAGGGAAAGCAGGGGAAAACCCATCCTCTCGCTCCTTGGGATGCGGCTATGCGGACAGCAAGAACCAGGCGACGATGGCGACGACGCCGACCATCACCGCCAGGGCGTATTGGCGGACGTAACCGGTCTGCAGGCGGCGCAGTTGTCCGGCCGTCCGCCGGACCAGCCGGGCGACGCCGTTGACCGTTCCATCTATGACGCCGGCCTCCACAGGTCGGGCCAGGAAGGCGGCCAAAGCGTAGAAGCCCTGGACGAAGACCCGGTGGTAGCTCCGGTCCACGTACCAGGCGTTGTAGGCACCGACGAAGAGGCCCCGGGCCGTTTGGAGAAGCGGGTCGGGATCGGTGGTCGCCCGGAGACGATCCCGGTAGATCCGGTAGGCCAGGCCCAGGGCGATGAGGGCCAGCACCGTCGAGGTGAGGGCGACGGTGGGGTTGAAGGGCGCGGCGTGGTGCCGGATGAAGTCGGCGAAGGGGTGCGGTCCGGGAAAGTTGATCAGCCCGGCCACCACGGAGCCCAGGGCCAGGAGGATCAGGGGGATCGTCATCACCGGGCCGCTCTCCTCGGCGTGGGCGGCCGCCTCGGTGCGGGGCCGTCCGAAGAAGATGAGCCAGAGCTGCCGGCCCATGTAGAAGGCGGTGAAGAAGGCGGCCACCGTCAGGACCAGCCAGATGGCCGGGTTGCGCTCCAAGGCGTCGGCCAGGATCTCGTCCTTGGAGAAGAATCCGGCCAGGGGGGGCAGGCCGGCCAGGGCCAAGGCCCCGATGGTGTAGGTCCAGAAGGTGAGGGGCTGGCGCTCCCGCAGACCGCCCATATTGCGCATGTCCTGGGGATCGTGGGGGTCGGGCGGTGGCAGGGGAGAGGCCGACGCGGGGAACGCCTCAGCCCCTTGGGAGGCCGCCGAAGCGTGCATCCCGTGCTGAAGGCCGTGGATGACGGAGCCGGCGGCCAGGAAGAGCAGCGCCTTGAAGAAGGCGTGGGTGACCAGGTGAAACATGCCGGCGGTGTAGCCGCCCAGCCCCACGGCGGCCATCATAAAGCCCAGCTGGCTGATGGTCGAGTAGGCGAGGACCCGCTTGATGTCGAACTGGCCCACGGCGATGGTGGCGGCCAGGAGGGCGGTGAGGGCACCCACCCAGGCGACGAGGCCGCTGCTGAGGGGGGCCATCTCGTAGAGGACGGCGCTGCGGGTGACCATGTAGACGCCGGCCGTCACCATCGTCGCGGCGTGGATGAGGGCGGAGACGGGGGTCGGGCCGGCCATCGCGTCGGGCAACCAGACGTAGAGGGGGATCTGGGCCGACTTGCCGACGGCCCCGACGAAGAGGAGCAGCGTGATGATGGTCACCACATCCCGCATCGGCAGGGTGAGGCCGGCCAGGACGACGGTCGCGCTCTGCTCGGCCATCTCGAAGATGGGGCCGAACTCCAGGGTGCCGAAGGTGACGAAGAGCAGGAAGAGGCCCAGGAGGAAGCCGAAATCCCCGATGCGGTTGACGACGAAGGCCTTGCGGGCGGCGGCGGCCTTGGAGAGGTCCTCAAACCAGAAGCCGATGAGCAGGTAGGAGCAGAGCCCCACCAGCTCCCAGCCGATGAAGAGGACCAGGTAGTTGTTCCCCATCACCAGCACGAGCATAGAGGCCAGGAAGAGGTTCATGTAGACGAAGAAGCGCTGGAAGCGGGGATCGCCGTGCATGTAGCCGACGGCGTAGATGTGGATGATGGTGCCGACGCCGGTGACGACGAGCATCATCGTCACCGAGAGGGGGTCGAGGCGCAGGGCGAAGGGGACCTGGAGCGCTCCGGCCGAGATCCAAGGGTAGAGGGTGCGCTCGACCAGGCGGGCCTCCGGTGGCCGCCCCAGCAGGGCGGCGAAGACAAGCAGGGAAACGACGAGGGCCGCGCCGGAGGCGAGACAGGCCACCCAGGCTACCCCCCGCTCTCGCCAGCGGTCCCCCAGGAAGGCGTTGAGCAGCAAGCCGATGATGGGGAAGAGAATGGCCAGGAATGCGTAATCGAGGACAGCATCCATAAGATTGCGCTCCCGATGGGCAGATTGCCGGATCAGACGTCAACCAAGGTCGAGATGCCCACGACTTCCACGACGTGGATGCCCGACCGGGGGAGGCGGCGCGGACCGCGCCACGCCCAGAGCAGGCGGTCGGTGGACGAGGTGGACACGGACTCAGCCGGACAGGGTGCTGACTTGGTCCACGTCAATGCTGTGCTTGGTGCGGAAGATGACGACGATGAGGGCCAGGCCGATGGCGACCTCGGCAGCCGCGACGGTCAGGACGAAAAAGACGAGCACCTGCCCTTCGAGCCGGTTGAAGTAGCGGGCGAAGGCGATGAAGGCCAGGTTGGCCGCGTTCAGCATCAGCTCCACCGACATGAAGATCAAGATGGCATTGCGGCGCACGAGGAAGCCAACAGCTCCCAGGGTGAAGAGAATCGCGCTTAGGATGATGTAGTAGGGTATAGGAACCATCATCTTACCACTGGTGATCAATCTTTGGTCAGGACCAAGACACCGATCATCGCGACCAGGAGGAGCACGGAGGTCAGCTCGAAAGGAAACAGGTAGCGGCTGAAGAGGAGCTGACCGACCGCCTGAGGGGTACCCTCTTGGGTCAGGGCCGGCATCGCCGCCAGCGCCCGGGCCGAAGGGCTGAGGAGCAGGTAGACGATCTCGACGAGGAGCGCTCCTGCCAGCAGAAGGGCCAGAGGCCGCTGGAAGGCAAACCGCTCCTCTCCGCCCAGCCGTTCGGCCCCCAACAGCATGATCACGAAGAGGAAGAGGACCATGATGGCGCCGGCGTAGACGGTGATCTGTACCATCGCGATGAAGGGCGCGGCCAGCGTCAGGAAGAAGAGGGCAATGGTGACGAAGTTGACCACCAGCCAGAGGGCCGCGTGGACGGCGTTGCGGCTGGTCAGCATCGCCACAGCACTGCCGACGGCGATGAGCGCGTGGAGGAAGAAGAGCACCGTTGGAAGGTCCATAGCAGGTTCCCCGGAATCGCGGACTGGTGGGTCCTTATCCTTTCATCGGATCGCCAAAGCGGGTGATCAGCCCCTCCGGCAGGATGGCCCGGTGGGCGAACCGGCCCTCGGGATCGGCCTGCGGGGTGGCGAGTTCTGGGCTGGGGGGCGGGTCCAGCAGCATCGCCTTGGTGTAGATGTTCTCGCCTCGCTCGTAGAAGGCCAGTTCGTAGTCATGGCCCAGGACGATGGCGTTGGTCGGGCAGGCATCCTCGCAGTAGCCGCAGAAGATGCAGCGGAGCATGTTGATCTCATAGACGCGGGCGTACCGCTCCCCCGGCGAGTAGCGTGCCTCGTTGGTGTTCTCCCCCGCCTCGACGAAGATGGCATCGGCCGGGCAGGCCGCCGCGCAGAGGGCGCAGCCGATGCAACGCTCCAGGCCATTCTCGTAACGTCGGAGGTGGTGGCGTCCTCGGAAACGGGCCTTCGGTGGACGTTTCACCTCCGGGTACTGCACCGTCACCGGCCGGCGGAAGAGGTGGCGCAGGGTCACGGACAGCCCCTCGGCAATCCGCGCCGGCCAGGTCACCATCTCTTTCAGCGTATAGCCGCGATCATCGCGCACGGTCTACCTCCTGATCCTATGAAATCAACGCATCACTCACTACGGGCATATGCCAAGTCGTTCTCCAGCTCCTCCCGGCTGTAGTGTCGGGGAACACCTCGTTCACCCCCCCCTTCCCAGGTAGTTCTTCCCAACAAGCGCCGTCATCCCTGCCAGAAGTCATCGGGTAGCTTCCGCAACACTACTTCGCGCACTTGATAGGCGATCTCTACAGCTTCTTGGGCATCCTCCAATAGAGGTGCCTCAAACTCAGGATAGCGGGCTTCCACTGCATAAGGCGTTAGCACCGCAGCGATGTCCTGCAATGCCAGCCACTCGGCATCTTGTTGGCCCGCCAGCAGGACCAAGTCCTCCAGGGCGTGAGTTCGAGGGAAAGGAACGCCCTTCCACACCAGATAGGCTTTCAGGTACTTCTCTGCAGCCTGCTGAGCGTGAAAGCAAACGATGTCTGTGAACGGTTGAGGCGAGGCGAGGGCCATCTCGGCGGTCGCCAGATCACGTCTGGCCTTCTCGAGCCACCCCTGCACCAGATCGCCTTTCTCCCGTCTTCTCATAAAGGCGCTTGCCCTCCCGCACAACTGTTGTGATAAAGGCCTCGGGAACCTCACTCCAGGCCTCGATCTCGTCCGGCGTGTACACCAGAATGTCCTTGGGAATGAGAAGTCCGGCCAGGGCACGGTAAACAGGGACCGCCCGCTTATATCGAGGCAGCCGAGACTCCATCACAACCAAGATGTCCAAATCGCTCTGCCGATGGGGCGTTCCTCGACCGTGGGAACCGAAGAGGATGATGGACTCCGGGTCCACCGCGTCCACGATCCGGCGCACCACCTCCCGGAGGACGGCCTCGTCCACCTGCTGAACCCACTGCACCGAGGGTTGGTCCTGGTGAACACTTCCCTCCGCCATCGGCCTCTCTCCTAAGCCTCCACCGTTCACCCCAGCAGCGCCAGCACCCCGGCCGTGACGATGACGTTGAGCAGGGCCAGAGGGAGCAACACCTTCCACCCAAAGGCCATCAGCCGGTCGTAACGGAAGCGGGGCAGGGTGGCCCGCAGCCAGACCATCACCACCAGGAGCACCAGGACTTTGGCCGTGAACCAGAGGGGGGATAGCCAGGTGAAGCCACCGATGGCTTCCCACAATCCTCGCAACAGGTTGGGGAAAGGCGGCAGCCAACCGCCGAAGAAAAGGGTCACGGCCAGCCCGCTCACCCCGATCATCTTCACGTACTCGGCCATGAAGAAGAGGGCGAACTTCATCCCGCTGTACTCGGTGTGGTAGCCGGCCGTCAACTCCTGCTCCGCCTCGGGCATGTCGAAGGGCGCTCGGTTGACCTCGGCCAGCCCGGTGAGGATGAAGACGACGGCGGCCACCGGCTGCAGGAAAACGTACCAGACGCCCCCTTCCATCTGGCGGCGAACGATCTCGTGCATGCTCATCGAGCCGGCCAGGAGCAGCACCCCCAGGATGGCCAGCCCCATCGCCAGTTCGTAGCTGATCATCTGGGCCGAGGAGCGGAGCCCCCCCAGCAGCGGGTACTTGCTGTTGGAGGCCCAGCCGGCCAGGACGATCCCGTAGACGCTGATGGAGGTGACGGCGAGTACGTAGAGGATGCCCACGTTGATGTCGGTGATGGCGAAGGAGATGGAGCGTCCGAAGAGCGTCACCTGCCCTCCGATGGGGACGACGGCCAGCAGGATGAGGGCCGGCACCACGGTGATGACGGGGGCCAGGGTGAAGAGTGTCTTGTCGGCCTGGGCCGGGGCTACCTCTTCCTTGAAGAGCAGCTTGATGCCGTCGGCCACCGGCTGGAGCAGTCCGAAGGGACCGACTCGGTTAGGGCCGTAGCGCACCTGGAAGCGAGCCACCATCTTGCGCTCGATCCAGGTCATGTAGGCGAACCCGGTCAACAGCAGCACAATGAGGATGATGCTCTTGATCGTGGCCTCGATGATCAGGGCGGTCATCGTGACTCCTCGGATCAGCGGGGGCTCACGGCCTCCCTTGGGCGCTCGCGGAGGTCTATGAGCCGGGGCTTGAGGACGGTCGAACGGTTGATCAGCGTGCCGGCCCGCATCAGGCGGCGCACCGGGATGGTCTCAGGGGGCCGGGCCGGGGGCACCGGCAGGGGAACCCAGGCCGGACGCGCCAGGGTGGGGTCCTGCTCCACCAGCGAGGGCCAGCGGCAGCCCAACCCCCCTTCGTTCTGGTAGGCCGTGCCGCTGAAGTAGAGGTCCTCCCGGCCCACGGGAGGCCACTGGGGCTCGGTCTTGGCCAGCCGCTCGTAACTCAGGCCGGCGTAGATGGGCACCGCCGAGACCAGGGCTTGGAAGACCTCCTCGGCCGTTCGGTAAGGCCAGTCCAGCCCCAGACGGCGGCCCAGCCGGGTCAGGATCTGCCAATCGGGACGCCCCTCACCCAGCGGGGGCAGGGCTTGGTAGAAACGCTGCACCCGTCGGTCGCCGCTGGTGTAGGTTCCCTCCCGCTCGGCGAAGCTAAGGGCCGGCAGCACCACGTCGGCTCGGCGGGCGGTCTCGGTCAGGAAGAGTTCCTGCACCACCAGGAAGTCTAGCTTCTCCAGAGCGTCGGCGGTGCCCGGGTCGTCGCCGACCGGGTCGGCCGCGGCGATGAGCATCCCCTTCAGGTCGCCCGCCCGGGCTGCGGCCAGCATCCCGGCGAAGCCCAGACCGGCCTCCTCTACAGGCCGATAGCCGGGCAGCCGGACGGGGCAGAGGCCCAGGTCCTGAGCGCCCTGGGTGTTGTTGTGGGGCCAGAGGGGGAGCAGGCCGCTGTCGGGCTCCCCGGCGTGACCGGTGACGATGAGCAGGTTGGCCGCCATCTGGACCAGCGCCTCGGTCGCCTCGGGGGCCATCCCCTCGCTCCCAAAGAGGATGACCAGCCGCTCCGCCTCGGCCACCGCCTGGGCTGCCGCCCGGACTTCCTCCGGCGCGACGCCGGTCTGCCGGGCCAGCTCCTCCCCATCCTGCTCGGCCAGGCGGGCCCGCAGCGTCTCCAGCCCCGGCAGAGGGGGGTTGCCCACCGCCGGAACCGCCTCCCCCTCCGGCCGGGGTTCGGGGACGAGGAGCACCCTCAGCAGGGCGGCCAGCAAGTGGGGGGCCGTGCCGTAGTGGTAGCGGAGCCGATGGAC
>WFUY01000144.1 GCA_015484715.1 Thermoflexales bacterium
ACACGGGATCGGTTGCACGCCGACACCGACTGGGCCGGCGTCTCCTTCACCGTGGTGGACACCGGCGGCATCGAGGTGTTGCCCGAGCGGCAGCTGGAGGCGGTGGAGCAGCGGCTGCGGGGGCGGCGGGTTCACGCTCCCGTGGAGCCCTTGGCCGAGAACTCCGCCCTCTTCGTCCGGGAGATCCGGGAGCAGGCCGAGATCGCCATCGCCGAGGCGGACGTCATCGTGATGCTGACGGACGCCCAGACCGGCCTGACGGCGGCCGATGAGGAGGTGGCCGCCATCCTGCGCCGCACCCACAAGCCGGTCATCGTGGCCGTCAACAAGGCCGACAACGCCGCCCTGCGCGAGGCGGCCACCGAGTTCTACGCCCTGGGGCTGGGCGAGGTCTACCCCATCTCGGCCCTGCACGGCACCGGCACCGGTGACCTGCTGGACGCGGTCGTCGCCGCCCTGCCCCCTGCTCCACCCGAGGAGGAGGACGAAGAATCGGTCAAGATCGCCATCGTGGGCCGGCCCAACGTGGGCAAATCCTCCCTCCTCAACCGGCTCCTGGGCGAGGAGCGGGCCATCGTCAGCCCCATCCCCGGCACCACCCGCGACGCCATAGACACCCGTCTGGAGTGGGAGGGCATCCCCATCACGCTCATTGACACGGCCGGCATCCGTCGGCGGGGCCGGATCGGGCGGGGGGTTGAGAAGTACAGCGTCCTGCGGGCCCTGCGGGCCATCCGCCGGGCCGACGTAGCCCTGCTGCTGGTGGACGCCACCGAGGGGGTCACAGCCCAGGACACCCACATCGCCGGGATGATCCTGGACGAGGCGGTCAGCGTCGTCGTCCTGGTCAACAAGTGGGATGCCATCGAGAAGGACACCTACACGATGGTCGAGTACGGCAAGGAAGTGCGGGCCGCGCTGCACTTTATGGACTACGTGCCCGTCCTCTTCATCTCGGCCCTGACCGGTCAGCGGGTGAACCAGGTCATCCCCACCGCCCTGCGGGTCCAGGAGCAGCGGCTGGTCCGCATCCCCACCGCCGAACTCAACCGCATCGTGCGGGCGGCCGTGGAGGCCCATCGTCCTCCCAGCAAGGCGGGAAAGCGGCTGAAGATCTACTACGCCGTCCAGCCGGCCGTGGACCCTCCCACCTTCATCTTCTACGTCAACGACCCCGACCTGGTCCACTTCTCCTACGAGCGCTACCTGGAGAACCGGATCCGGGATCACTACGAGTTCCTGGGTACACCTCTGCGGCTGGTCTTCCGGGGGAAGAAACGGGGGAGGTAACCGACATGGATCACTTCACCTTCAAGCCGGAAGTACAGGAGGCTCTGGAGGCGGGCCGGCCCGTCGTGGCGCTGGAATCCACCCTCATCAGCCACGGGCTGCCCTACCCGACCAACCTGGGCCTGGCCCAGGGGATGGAGGACATCATCCGCGAGGCCGGGGCGATACCGGCCACCATCGCCGTCCTGAAGGGCCGGGTGCACGTGGGGCTCACGGCTATGGAGCTGGAGCGTCTGGCCCAGCCCCACTCCCGGCAGGAGGTGCGCAAGGCCAGCCGGCGGGACCTACCCATCGTCGTCGGGCTGGGGCTGGACGGCGCGACGACGGTGGCGGCCACCATCTTCATCGCCCATCGGGCCGGCATTGAGGTCTTCGCCACCGGGGGCATCGGGGGGGTGCACCGGGGCCACCCCTTCGACATCTCCGCCGACCTCACCGAGCTGGGGCGCACGCCGGTGACGGTGGTCTGCGCCGGGGCCAAGGCGATCCTCGACCTGCCCCGGACCCGGGAGGTGCTGGAGACTCAGGGCGTGCCCGTCATCGGCTACGGCACCGACGAGATGCCGGCCTTCTACAGCCGCAGCAGCGGGCTGCCGGTGGACGTGCGGGTGGACGGCCCCGAGGAGGTCGCCACCATCATCCGTGCCCAGCGGGCGCTGGGGCTGAAGACGGGCTTGCTGGTCGTCGTCCCCATCCCTGAAGAAGACGCCATCCCCGCCGGGGAGATCGAGGCGGCCATCGTCCAGGCCACCCAGGAGGCCGAGGAGCAGGGGATCACCGGGGCGGCCATCACCCCCTTCGTCCTGACCCGGCTGAACGAGCTGACGGAGGGGCGCAGCACCCGGGCCAACGTCGCCCTCCTGCGCAACAACGCCCGCGTCGCCGCCGAGATCGCCGCCGCGCTGGCCGCCTAGCCCATTCCAATTCGGGAGCAGAGGCAGAGCGATGCTCAACGAAATCCTGGATATGCCCAACGGCGCCCGCCTCTCCACCATCGAGGGGCTTCGACAAGCCTTTCTGGACTTTGAATCCCGGATACGCCTGGAGGGAGATCGGCGGGAGGAGCACTACCCCCACTTGGTGGGAATCGCCATCGAAGGGGGCTTTCTGCGCGGCAGGGAGGGTGGACCCTTCCTGCTCCACCTAAACCCCAATCTGAACTGCATCATCGGCGGGCGGGGCGCCGGCAAATCGGCCCTGCTGGAGGCCATCCGCTATGCCTTCGACATCCCGGCCAAAACCGAGGCCAACCGGCAGCAGGCCGACGAACTCCTGCGCAACACGTTGGGCGCCGGTGCCCGGGTGACGGTCTTCTACGAGGTCGAGGACGGCACCCTGTACCGCATCGAACGCCTGTGGGGCCATCCCCCCCGCGTCTTCGACGCCCGAACAGACGAGGAGAAGCCAGGACTTCATCCCGGTCACTTGGTTCCGGGTGGTCCGGTCGAGGTATACGGGCAGAAAGAGGTCTACGAGATCTCGAAGGACCCCGAATTTCAACTGCGCCTGCTGGATGGCTATGTGGCTGAAGCCCTGCGTCCCATCCGGGAACGGGAACGAGACCTAATCCGCCGTCTTGAGGCGAACGCCCAGGAGATCCTGCGTCTGGAGCGAGAGATCGAAGAGATCACCGAAAGGCTCCAGAGCCTGCCGGCCATTCGCGAGGAGCTGGAACGGCTGGAGCGCCAAGAAGCCATCGCCCGGCTGGAACGGAAGAAGCAACTTGACCAAGAGCGGGCGATGCTGGAGGAGGCCGACAGGAGCGTGGCCGAGTTGATCGCCGACATCGAGACCTTCACCGCCACCCACGGCATTCCTCCCGACCTGCTGGGTGAACGAGCCCGGTCTGGCCTGCCTCACGCGGACCTATTGGCCAGGCAGCGGGCTCTGCTGGACCAGGTGGAGGCCCTTTTCCGGCAGACGATGGACGAGCTCCCGGCTCGCTTGAGCGCCCTTTGGGCCGAAGGGCAGGCCGATCGCGTCGCTTGGCGGAAAGTGTATGAGCAGGTCGAGGAAGCCTACCAGACCCTGCTCCGGGAGGTCCCGGACGCCAGCGCCAGGCGCTACATCGAACTGCAACGGCAGCGCAACGCCCTGGAACAACTGGCTCAAGAGGCAGAACGACGCCAAGAGCAGGTATCCCAACGGAAGGCCGAACGGCAGCAGATGCTGGAAGCCCTGCGCCATCTGCGCCGAGAGGAAGCGTTCCGGGCACGGCGGGAGAAGGCTCAGGAACTGGATGCTCTGCTGGGGGAGAGGATCACCGTAGACGTGATGCTGGAGGGGCATCGAGAGGCCTATGTCCATCGTCTGCGGCAAGCCTTCACCGGCTCCCGAATCACCGGTAGCGTCATCGAAAAGATCGCCAGGGCCACAGCAGCCGATGGGACCTACTGGGATCCCATCCACCTGGTGGCGGCCATCCGCCGGGAGCGCGAGGACCCACCGGAGGACGAGAGCGTCCTGGCCCAGGTTTACGGCGTCAGCGCAGCCCACCGCCGGCGCCTGTCCGCCCTGCCTGATGAGGTCCTCTACAACCTGGAAACCTACCGCGTGCCTGACCTGCCCATCATCAAGCTGCGCGTTGGGGAGCAAGACAGGCCGCTGGCCGACCTCTCCGTCGGCCAGAAGTGCACCGCCATCCTTTCCCTCATCCTGGTGGAACGGAAGACGCCGCTGGTCATTGACCAGCCGGAGGATGACCTGGACAACCGCTTTGTCTTCGACGAGATCGTCCAGACGCTGCGCCGGGAGAAAGAGCGCCGCCAGTTCATCATCGCCACCCACAACGCTAACATCCCGGTCTCCGGCGACGCCGAGCTAATCGTCGTTCTGGATGCCGACGAGGCCCACGGCTGGGTCGCCTGTCTGGGCTCCATTGACGATCCGGCCTTACGAGAGCCGGTGGAGAACATCCTAGAGGGCGGGCGCGAGGCCTTTCGCATCCGCAAGGAAAAGTACGGAATCTGACCGATGGACAGAGCCGATCTGCTTGAACGCATCGCCGGCGGTGAGGACTCCTTCACCGAGTTTAAGCGCGAGGTGGGAAGCCCTGAGGCGTTCGCCTCCGAGCTGATCGCCTTTGCCAACGCCGAGGGGGGACAGGTCTTCGTCGGTGTGGACGACGCGGGAACTATCGTAGGCG
>WFUY01000145.1 GCA_015484715.1 Thermoflexales bacterium
GAACAAGGTGGCGCCGCCCTTTCGGGTGGCGGAGTTTGACATAATGTATGCGGAAGGGATCAGCCGGGAGGGGGACCTGCTGGACCTGGGGGTGGAGTTGGGGTTGATTGAGAAGCGGGGCTCCTTCTACCGGTACGAGGGCGAACTGCTGGGCCAGGGACGGGAAAATGCCAAAACTGCCCTGAGACAGACTCCCGAGCTGGCAGACCGTCTAGAGACGAGCCTTCGGGAGCTTCTGGATCTCCCTGGGTGACATCACGGTCGGCTGCATTGGACAAACCCTTTCTCTCAGGCTGAAAAAAGAGGCTGTCTTGTCCGCACGTGAGGAGCCCTCTCTCGGTGAAGGGAGAGCAGGGTCCCATCGGGCAGGGCAGTTTGTCGCGAGCGATTGCCGGGACTCTCTGGATTGCAGACAAAGAGGGGATAGGGCACTGCCCTATACCGCCAGAGAGGGGTAACGGGTCAAAGGGAGAGAGACCTATCGCATTTCTTCCCAGACATCCGTAACGACGAGGGCGGACACCCGCTCTGCTTTACGACGGAGAGTACGCTCGCCCTGAAGTAGCCTGCAGGACCTGCTCCAGGGTCCAGATTCGGGAATTGGTTTGTTATCTGCAATCCTTGCAGCGGCCGTGACCTGGAAGGGACAGGCCGCTGCTCCCTTTTTGGAGGGGTGATGGGAGGCAAGATCACCGCGTTGCGGCTACAGAAGCGAAACAAGGAGCGGGTAAACGTCTACCTGAATGGAGAGTTCGCCTTTGGCCTCACTGCCCTAGAAGCAATGCACCTCCAGGTGGGCCAGGAGCTCTCCGAGGAGGAGATCGCCCGCTTGCGAGCCCGAGACCTGGTGGAACGAGCCTATCAGCGTGCCCTCCACTATCTCTCCTACCGCCCCCGAAGCACAGCCGAGGTGCGCACCTATCTGCAGAGGAAGGGTACTCCTCCCGAGGCCATTGAAGAGGTCATTGCTCGCCTGGAGCGGGTCGGGTTGATTGACGATGTGGCCTTCGCCCGGTTCTGGCTGGAAAACCGGGAGACTTTCCGACCTCGGGGGAAGCGTGGCTTGCGTTACGAGCTTCGCCAGAAGGGCATAGCTCCTGCCATCATTGAAGAGATCCTGACCGATTACGACGAGGAGGCGGCCGCTTACCGGGTCGCGCTTGCTCGCGCTCGTCGGCTGCCCAAGGATGATGCTCGGGTTTTCCGCAAGCGGTTGTACGACTACTTGGCTCGACGAGGGTTCGATTACGAGGTTATCCAGACCGTCGTGACCCGAGTAGAGGCGGAACTGGCCGATGAGACAATCCCCACACGCCGAGGACACGAGGAGTGAACGATGAATCAGGGAATGATGAGTATCGCCATCGGCGCCGTCGCCCTGGTGGTTGGCGCGCTGGCAGGCTACCTGCTCCACGTCTTCGTTCAGAAGACGCGGCGGGGACGGGCGATGGCGGAGGCGGAAACGTTGATCCAACAGGCCCAGGCGCGGGCCCGCGAGATCGTTCTGGCGGCTCGGGACGAAGCGCTGAAGGTCCGCGCCGAGGTGGAGGCCGAGCTGGAGAGGCGTCGGCGAAGCCTCAAGCGAGAGGAAGAGCGCCTTCAGGCTCGCCGGGAGGAACTGGAACGGCGGGCGGAGCGGCTGGAGGAGCGAGAGCGCCGTCAGAACAAGCGCCAGAGCCGGCTGGACAAGCTCCAGAACGAGATCGAGGCGCTGCGCCAAAAGCAACTGACGGAGCTGGAACGGGTGGCTCAGATGACCCGCCAGGAGGCCCAGGAAGCCCTCCTCAAGCGGGTGGAACAGGAATCCCGTCGGGAGATGGCCCGGGTGATCCGCGAGGTGGAAGCCGAGATCAAAGAAGAGGCGGACGCCCGTGCCCGCAAGCTGATCACCGAGGCGATCCAGCGGGTGGCCAGCGACCAGGTGGCCGAGGTCGCCGTCTCCACCGTCCCTCTGCCCAACGATGAGATGAAGGGACGCATCATCGGACGCGGAGGGAGAAACATCCGGGCCTTTGAGCAGGCGGCCGGCGTGGACGTGGTGGTGGACGACACGCCGGAAGCGGTGGTCATCTCCAGCTTCGACCCCGTGCGTCGGGAGATCGCCCGGCTGGCGATGACGCGGCTGGTGACCGATGGCCGCATCCATCCGGCCCGCATCGAGAAGGTGCTGGCCGACGCCCGGCGGGAGGTGGAGGCGATCATCCGCGAGGCGGGGGAGCAGGCGGCCTACGAGGCGGGCGTGCCGGGACTGCACCGGGAGATCATCAAGCTGCTGGGACGGCTCAAGTTCCGCACCAGCTATGGGCAGAACCAGCACCAACACGCCATCGAGACGGCCCGCCTGGCGGGCATCCTGGCCGCCGAGTTGGGGGCCAACGTGGAGGTCGCCAAAGCCGGCGGGCTCCTCCACGACATCGGCAAGGCGGTGGACCGCAATATGGAGGGCACCCACGCCCTCATCGGTGCGGAGATCTGTCGGCGCTACGGCGTGCCAGAGCCGGTTGTCCACTGCATCGAGGCTCACCACCACGAGGTGGAGCCGCAGACCATCGAGGCGGTGATCGTGGAGGCGGCCGACGCCATCTCCGGCGCACGGCCCGGTGCTCGCCGCGAGAGCCTGGAGGCCTACCTGAAGCGGATTCAGACGCTGGAGGAACTGGCCTACTCCTTCAAGGGGGTGGAGGAAGCCTACGCCCTTCAGGCCGGTCGGGAGATCCGCATCATCGTCAAACCCGACGAGATTGACGACCTGGCGACCATCCAGCTCTCCAAAGAGATCGCCCGCAAAGTGGAGGAGAGCATGCAGTACCCCGGCCAGGTCAAGGTGACGGTGATCCGCCAGACCCGGGCGGTGGACTACGCCAAGTAGGACGGCAGCCCGACCCTTCTGGGGCCGGGACCGCCGAACGGCCCATCCTGACAACGCCGTAGGGCGCACTGAGGTGCGCCCTACGGCTTTCAAAACGGCTCATTGTGACGGGCGTTCATCCAAGGGGGAGCGGGAGGGGCGGCGGCTTCTTGGGCCTTCTTCAGGTGGGTCTCCATCCCGGCCTTGTCACCGGCCTGCAGCGCGTCCCACACCTTCTCCAAGTGCTCGACGATGGCCGACGACAGCTCGACCCCTGTGTCCTCCAGGGTGAGGCTGCTGAGGAAGGTGGCCAGGAGGTCCAAGTCGGCATCGCTGATGGCCTCCTCGTCGAAGGGCGGCATCACGCCATCCTCCGAGCCCGCGCGGACCGCCTGCTTGATGTTCTCGGCGTCCAGGCCGGCCAGGATGGGACCCTGGTTGCCCTCGTAGTTGCTGCCGTGGCAGGCGAAGCACCCTTTCTGGGTGTAGAGGACAACGGCCTTTTCCACCTCAACTCGATGGTGTTCTCCAGACCCAGCTTCTGCAGGATGCGGGCGCGGTGGGTCTGGACCGTGCTGGGGCTGATGACCGGCTTCTCGGCGATCTCCTTGTTGCTGAGCCCCTGGAGCAGCAGAAACATCGCTTCCCGCTCCCGCTCGGAGAGGGCTTCGTAGCCCTGAGCGCTGGTGAGGGGCGGGGCCTGGCGCTGCTGGAGGTAGCGGTCCAACAGCTTCCGGGCGACCGTGGGTAGGGCCAGATCGGGTGGCGGTGAGGTGCGCATC
>WFUY01000146.1 GCA_015484715.1 Thermoflexales bacterium
ACCAGGAAGGGGCCGTAGGGGATGGGGTCCTTCAAGGAGCGGAGCCGGGTCAGGAGGAGGAGGAGGCTGACGAAGCCGCCGGCGAAGAGGGTGACCAGGAGGGCGACGACGACGCCGGGGAAGCCGCTGATGAGGCCGATGAAGGCGGCCAGCTTCACGTCGCCGGCCCCCATCCCGCCCGGATAGGCCAGGGCGGCCAGGTAGAAGAAGAGGAAGCCGACCAGCCCCCCCACCAGCACCCGCTTCCAGGTCATCGCCGGCAGGAGGGGGGCGGTGACGAGGGCCAGCAGGATCGCCGGTAGGATGACGACGTTGAGGATCAGTCGGTGCTCCAGGTCTATCACGGTGATCAGGGCCAGGATGACCCCGTAGAGGCTGACCAGCAGCAGGTGGAGGGTGGGGCCGTAGAGGCCGTAGAGGTAGGCAAAGCCCAGGGCCAGGCTCAACTCCACGACGACGGAGCGCAGGGGGATGGGGGCGGTACAGGCAGGGCAACGCCCCCGGCCCAGCAGGTAGCTCACGACGGCCAGCCAGTCAGCCGGCGGACGTGGGACGCCGCAGTAGGGGCATTGGGGACGCGCCGGGCGTCGTTCTCGGGGCAAGGTGTCGGCCAGTCCGTTGACCAGGCCGCCCATCAGCAGCCCCAAAAGGCTGTAGAGCAGGATCATCGCCTTCTCCCAAATACGCCGGTTGGGTGTAGGAGGCGTCTCCCGACGCCGACCAGGTGTCGGGTTGCCCTAACGCATTATACCACCGACCGCCGTTTGACAAAAGTGGATGCTGGCAGTAGAATCCCTGCTATGTTCGAGCCCGAAACCCTTCCGACTCCCGATCGAGACCGGCTGAGCGTCCTGGTGGGCTTCATCCTGCTCACGCCGGTCCTCCTGCGCTTTGTCGAACTACCCCCCCGGACCTTCACGCTGATGGCGCTGGGGTCTCCCCTCTCTTTCACCCTGACCGGCCACTGGGTGCTGGCGACGGTGCTCCCCGCTCTGGCCTGCAGTGGGACGAACGCCGTGCTGCGCCTGCACCCGAGGATGCAGCAGCCCCATCGTCCCCCCTTCTACCTCTTCTGGCCCCTGCCCGGCCTCACCGCGCTGCTGGGGGCGGTGCTTTTGCCCCGCCTCTCCCCCTGGCCTCTCTGGTGGGGCGGCCTGCTCCTCCTGGGGGCCTTCCTGACCTTGGTGGTCATCGCCGAGTTTGGCGCGGTGGACCCGGACAGCTTCGGCTTTCCCCGCGCCCGCCTGGCCCTCAACGCCATCGCCTATGGCCTGGCCTTCATCGGCTTCACCCTCATCTACGCCGCCCGGGTTCGGAGCCTGGTGACGGCCACGGCCACGCTGGGCGTCAGCCTGGTCCTGGCCTTTGAGCTGTTGAACACCACGGAGGCAGGGCAGCGGCGCAGTGGCCTATACGCCCTCCTCGTTGCCCTGCTGGTGGGGGAGAGCGCCTGGGCGTTGAACTACTGGACGATCAGCCCTTGGACCGGCGGGTTGCTCCTGCTGTTGCTCTTCTACCTGAGCGTGGGGATCGCGCAGCAGCACCTCCTGGAGCGGCTGAACCGCCGGGTTCTGGCCGAGTTCGCGGTGGTGGCGCTGGTCGCCCTGGCCCTCATCTTGGGGTTCAGCCTCTGAGGCTGCTCTCGCCGGCCACCGCTTCGGCCTTCGGGTGGCCCCCGATAACGGGTCGGTCTCCCCGGGGAGAGCCGGGCGATCATAGCTTTTGACAGGAAGGGCGACTACAGGGTATAATCCTCAGAGAGTGCTCGGAAACCTATCGTCGGCCGCCACCTGGCAACCGATCGCCAGGCTAGGGGGCCTGCCCGCTCGAAGCGGACTATCCCAAGGCGGTTTGCCCGCACCTTGTCCTCTCGGCTCTGTAGCGGGCCCTCTGGAGGGACAGCCACGGTGCCCATCCGGCTCCTTGCTTTGCTGGCCGTCATTCTCGCGCTTCTATGGGCGTTCCTGATCTGGGCATTTGGGAAGCGACCGGCCCTGAGCCTCTTCGGGTTGGTACTCGTCTTCGCGGCCGTCCAGGTGCTCGGAAGCCGCTGGAGGCTTTCCCCGGTGTGGATATTCCTCGTGGACTTCGCCCTGATCACCGTAACGGTGGGGTACTGGTTCCAGGCGAGCAGTGCGATGCCGTCTTGGAATGTCGTGTTTAGCGTGACGATCATGGTCGGTGTGGTAGCCATTGCGGCTGTGGCTCACGAACTGAACTACCCTGACGTCTGGGTGGCCCGGATGGACGGCCTTTTGGTGCTGGTCCTCAGCCTGATCTCCTTCATCCGGGCCGTGTGGAGAGGTGAAACGTGAACGATTTGCTCGTCCTGTTTCTGACCCAGCTTGCAGGACAATCCCCTCTCTTGCTCGCCTATCTCGTGGGGATCGTCCTCGCCTTGGCGTTTCGGCCTCGGTATCCACGTCCCTGCGCGTTCACGTTGGCCGCGATGGGGCTGCTGGTGCTGACCCTGCTCGGACAGACGCTTCTGGGTGCCTACGTCGTCTACAGGGGGGCCGGCCTGACTTGGGAGGCCGGCAAGGTAGGGCGGGTGTTGATGGTCAACACGCTGGCTGGCTCCCTGATTCGGGCGCTGGCCCTCGGTCTCCTGCTGGCCGCCGTGTTCGTCGGTCGCGAGCCGGATGGAGGAGGATAACGCGGTACACCTGCGTTCCCACAGCGTTCAGGAAGCGGGCGGCCCTTGTGGGGCTGCGTTGGGAGCTTTGTCGTCGGACGGTTGCGATCGCTTGGGAGCACGTTCCCCCGACCTTTGAGGCGTAAAGATGACCGTGAACCCTTCCCTTACAGCAGAAGAGAAAGCACGCCTCCTCCGGGCTCTACGCGAGGATGCGGCGTTCCGTGAAGCCGTCCAACGTATCCTGCTGGAGGCGATGCAATCCTCGGTGCAGGAACTTCGTGAGAGCATCCGAGACCTCTCCGACCGCCTCGACCATCTGGCTATGGTGGTGGAGGAGGGTTCAAGGCCGTCGGCGAAGCTCTCCACGAATTAACCCGGCAGGTCCAGGAGAACAGCCGGCAGATTGCCGAGAACAGCCGACTCATCGCCGAGAACACTCGGCAGATCGCCGAGAACGGCCGACTCATTGCCGAGAACGGCCGGCAGATTGCCGAGAACGGCCGGCAGATCGCCGCGCTGACGGAGCGGATGGAGCGGGTCGAGGCCCAGATCGCCAAGCTCACGGGCGAAATCCGAGAACAACGGATTCGGCTCGACGACGTCTCCGGGGTTGCGGCCGAGGCCGGCGCTTATCGGGAGATCGGCATCTGGCTCCGGGGGCGTGGCGTGTCCATCGCCCGCGAGTACCTGCCGGGGGAACTGCAGGAGCACCTGAACGTGAGCTCCGTGCCCGATGGGGTGATGCTGCTCAAGACCGACTCAGGATACCGCTTCCTGGTGTACGAGGTGACGTTCACCATCGCGCTGCGCGATGTCCGGCGCATTGCCGAGTGGCTGAGGGCGTTCCGGGAGAAAGGGTGGCCCGCCATCGGGCTGGTCCACTTCCGGCGTGCGCTTCCCGAAGAGGACGTGACCCACTACATCACCGAGGATGGCCGAGAGGTTATCCACACCATCCCCGGGATGCGCACCCTGCGGGAGGAGGCGACCCGGGACGGGGTGCTCCTGATGCAACACGGGGCCTTTCCCTGGAGGCCCACCGACTGGCAGCCACCGGCAGCGATAGCCGAGGTCCCCCCACCCCTTGCTTCGGCCTCCCGGTGGTAGATGCTGTGAGTGCTCCAGGCGTGCCTGGGAAGGCGCTGAGATGATCCCGACCAACGTGCTGCGGCCCTCCCGTTGATGACCTCCAGCGAGTTCACCCTTCCCCAACGTTGGCAGTGGGACCGGCGAGGGCCGGTCCGCTGGCTCCTCTCCCACGTTGCCCGCTACAAGCGTTTCGTCGTCGGCGTGCTGGTGGGGGCCTTGGGCAACGCCCTGCTGGCCGCCGCGATGCCGGTCCTCACGGGCCGGGCCTTCGACGCCGTTGCGACCACCCCACCCGACCGGCGCGGGGTGGCCGTCGCCGCCGGCCTCATCGTCCTCACCCAATCGGTCCGAGCCGTGCTCCAACTGGGGCGCAACTTCTTCAGCGAGGTGATCGGACAGCGGCTGGAGCGCGACATCCGCGACGAACTCTACCTCAGCCTGCTGGGCAAGAGCATGGCCTTCCACGACCTGCGGGCCACCGGTGACGTGATGGCCCGGGCCACCAACGACGTGCGTGAGATCAACCTGATGTTCAACCCGGGCCTCAACCTGGTCATCGGGTCGGGCAACTTCCTCCTGATGCCCATCATCGTCTCGCCCCGCATCCACCCTCACCTCATCCTGACCCCGCTGGCCTACCTGTTGGCCTACGGGATCGCCGTGCGCCACTACCTGCGGCAGCTCCGCCCGGCCGCCGAGCGGGTGCGCCGGGAGTTCGGCCAGATGAACGCCACGCTGGCCGAGGCCATCGAGGGGATCGAGACGGTGAAGGGGGCGGCCCAGGAGCAACGGGAGGTCGCCCGCTTCCTGGAGGCCGTCACCCGCTGGCGGGATGCCTACGTCGTGCAGGGAGACCTGGAGGCCCGCTTCATCCCCCTGCTCCTGATGGGGCTGGTCCAGGGGCTGGGGCTCCTCCACAGCCTGCTCCTCTTCCGGGCCGGTGCCATCGGCATCGGCGACGTGGTGGCCTTCAACGGCCTGCTGCTCCTCTTCGGTTTCCCCACCTTCGTCGGCCAGTTCGCCTACTCCCAGGTCTCCTCCGGCATCGCCAGCGCCCGACGTATCCTGGAGCTGATCAACGCCGAGACGGCGCTGGACCAGAACGTGGGGGGCTACGCGGCTCCGATGCGCGGCGAGGTGGTCTTCGAGCACGTCACCTTCCACTATCCGACGGCCGACGGGCGACCGGGGGAGGGGAAAGGCGGTGCCGCCTTGGAGGACGTCAGCTTCCGCGTGCTGCCGGGACAGACGGTGGCCATCGTGGGGCAGACGGGGGCGGGCAAGAGCACCATCGCCAAGCTGATCAACCGGACCTACGATGTGGAC